>JACQRY010000202.1 GCA_016206275.1 Nitrososphaerota archaeon | reverse complement strand
TACCATTTCTTAATAGTGGTGAGAGCAAAGCTTTCGCGTTGGAGGGAGAAGTGTCTTTAGCTAAGCATAACGTGTCTTCAAACATTTTTTCATTACGGTAAACCGCTTTCTTTCCAGCAATGTCGCCTCTCTTGGCCCGGTAAACATCCTTCCCGTCAACCTTGACCTCAACGATCTTGGCGCTAAAATCTATCACAGGAGGCCAACTAACACTAGTCCCCACTCCAAAGCCGTCAACCAAAGACGCAAGCTCAGCCACAGAGCTTTCGTCCATACCACCAGAAACAAACAGCCTCACTTTACCGCCACCACGTATGTTCAACTCCCATCTAACCTCTGAGACGATCTTCCTGAGATCTCCTCTCCGTGAACCAGGAGTATCTATCCTTACACCGTAAAGCTTCGAACCCAAGGCCTCCCACGCCATAACCGCCTCAGTCTTCTCGTCATAGAACGTGTCCACCAAAGCTATTCGGGGAACATCCTTAGGCATCGCCTTATCAAACGCCTTCCACGCCTCCACCTGATCTCCAACGCACTGAATAAGAGCATGAGGCATGGTTCCAATAGGCTTCTTACCCATCAATCTGGCTCCAAGAACGTTAGAGACACTGTCGAAGCCACCCACGTAAGATGCTCTCTCAACCATAGGCGCTAAAGCAGGGTGAGTCCTCCTGCTACCAAAGCTGAACACCGGCTTATCTCCTGCCGCTACTTTGACGCGAGCAGCCTTAGTTGAAACTGATGTTGAGCTGCAAATCAAGCCTAAAGCAGGGTTTTCATATGGGGCAAAGCTCCGGTATGGCCCTTCTATTTGGATGACAGGTTCATAGATTGCTGAGCTTGGCGCGGTCAAGAACACCTCGCCTTCCTCCATGGCCGTCACGGATACTGGCAGTCCGTCAAGGAGCTTGGCGACTTCGTATACTCCTGTTAATACGCCCCACGGCTCTTGGTAGGGTACGCTACGAGCATAGATCTCCATTACCACGTAGGGATCATATCCTTCCTTTGCTAGGACTTGGGCAGTATGCACGAAATAGATGTCCGTGGTCTGAGCTTGTTTGATCTCTGTTTCATTAGCGAGCCAGAAGAGACGGTCTTTGAGCTCTGACTGTTTGCTGAAAGTCATCTCGTCACCAGTCATAAATGCTTGGGATGGTTATAAACCTCTTAAGGCAGTTTAGAGTAGTATCAAAGCCTTCTTAACGCATTAGGCCGAGCTTCCTAATGATCTCCAGCGCTTTGCTTACTATGTCTTTTGTCTTCATTGATTGGGCGACAAACTCTGCTTTTTGGAGGATGATGGTGTCTTCTGTGGCAAAGATCACGATCTTTGCACCGACCTGGAGTCCTAGTTTGTCGCGTATGTCTTTGGGTATGACTACTTGGCCCCTTTCTGATAGTTTGGTTGCGTCCACAAGTACGTCAGGCATGAGTTCGTACGCTATCTTACTTTTCTTATTTATACGTATTGGTTCACATGAAAAGAAAGGCTAACACTTTGCCGATCCATTGTTGAGACTTCGCCGTAATCGCGGACGGTATGGCTTTGTTGGACAGTTTTGACCAAGTGGTTAACCCATTTTGTTGACTCAGAATAATACCCCCTAACCGGTGGATAAGGTTGTTACCCAATGGGCAGGTCCAAAATCATTGCAGGCATATGGCTTGGGGGGTTCCTCTTAGGATTCGTTTCATATCTAACGTACCCAATGCTCAAGGAAACGTTCACTGCCATAATTCTGCCCCTCTTGCAGACCGAAAGCCAAATCGCGGGAGCCCTAGTAGCAGGATTGGTGTCATCCATGGTTACCATGATGGTAGTCCTTTTGCTATCTCACGCTTCAGGACCAAAGCGCTACTGAAAGCATGTTCGAAGTTCCAGCCTCGGGACCGAATCAAAATCCGCCTATGGAAGATTGAAAATCGGGTGTAAATGTTCAAGGGCGACTGACAAGTTTATGTGCGTTCGTATTATGACGTGCTAGTGCTCTTCTTCGTCTTGGCCCCACCTAGGCATTTCATGGGGCCGATATGGTACCTATTCATGGCGGGCGGTAGTTTCCTGCCCGTAGTTACCTACGCCCTTTCCAGAGACGAATTGCTACGACTTGCGAAATCCAGGTTCGAATCTGAGTTCATCTCTATCACAGTGTCTTTAATAATTCTTAGCATATGGCTCGTTTCTTGTTGGGTTCTTTCAAGGCCCAGATCCTATTATTAACCCCATTCTGCAGCGCTTTAAGAAGAAGATCTGAACGGTTAATCCAATCACTGAGAGAGAAAACTAAACTTTCAGAGGCTTGAGTAGATGTTATGAAGACTAAGGATAAATGTACGGATTTCTTTAAGAAGGCTGCACGCAATACATAGTCTGATGGGTAATCTGGAGAAGTTTTCAGACGAAAAGACTCTGATTCAAGTTCTATCATCGATTGGCGTTAGCAAAATAGATATCCCCAAGCTAAACGAGGTCACCGGCATCCCCGTCGCAGTGCTAGTCGAGGCTCTACAGCACCTAATATCAAGAGGTCTGGTGGCTGAGGCATCAGATGACTTCGGGAGAATTTACTACCTCACTGAAGATGGATACAAACTGGTTAGAAGTCTGTAATTGTCGGTTCGGACCGAAAACCTTCTTCTGACATTCTCAATATTAATGCTGATTCGTAGATTTGACCGTTCTGCGATGATTATTATTGATCTTAGATGGGCGCAGAGCTACCATAAAATTGCCCGAAGACCCCATGGTGTCCTAGGTCAAAAAACACCTTATCTCCGTCGCTAGTTCTTAGTGATGCTGCTCTATCATCAGGTTTGCAAAACCGTTAGATCCCTAGTGTATAGATTCCCATAACTGGACAGCATTAGCGGCACGCCTCCCCCATTGCACGATTAGACAAAATCATTGTTACCGTAGAGATAGGAAAACATCACTGGAGAGCTGATCAAGATAAGCAACGCCTATACCTAACAAACACATCGCCAAAATTAAAGAAAATATGGTGAAACCTTTGTCAGAACACTCTACTTGATTATTCCCAAGGATTTGTTAGTCGTCCGTATGGAATCTGAAGCAGAGTATCCTCCGTGAAGAGCCCTGATAGCATCAACATTCTCAGGAACCACAATAGCCTCTTGATGTACGCCAGCAAACAGGCACAGCTCTCCATCGACAATCTTGATCGAATCCTTCCACACCGCCACCTCAAACAGGTCACTGCGGCTGCGTTTCAGCTCTCTCGCATAGTCCATGACCTGCGCAGTGGATTTGAAGCCTTCCTTACCTTCAAAAAGCAGCAACCTAGTAGTCCCCTCAAAGGCCTCTTTGACTCCATCCTCAGTTGCACCACCATCTTTCAAAGACACGATCAAGCTATGAAGATGCATGTGGGTAGTAGGAACCTTATAGGCCATTGACACCACATTGATGTGAGGAAGAACCGTCATGACATCAGCACCGTGATGAGATGGAAGGGTAACAGGGTCAAGCACTACTGCGTCAATGGGCCCTTTACTGCTCTCCTCAGGGTCGGCGGCGCGCCTAGCCAAGATCACCCTCGCCTTCTGTATACCATACGCCTTATCCACCGCATTCAAAACTCTGCATAAACCTGTGGTGTTACAGGACACAACCCTGGCATACCTTTTTCCAACAGCCTGATCAAAGTCGCACTGAGCGACAAATGAGACGCCTGCTACATCGTGCTCCTCACCCCCTTGGAAAATAGCCTTCTTACCGAGCTGTTCATACGTAGCTTTGTTACGGGCACCTACATCTTCGGGACACGCATCCACAACAATTTCCGCTTCCTTCACTAGATCCTTACCAACGCCAGAGACTTGATAACCTGCTTTCCGAAACGCCTCCGAAGATTTGTCATCAGAAGCGTAGATCTTGAAGCCTTTCTCCACCGCTAGCCGAGCCTTGTAGTCAGGTTTAGTCTTCACAACGCCAACTATTTGCATATCCTCCTGTGCGGCAACAGCATCTGCGACCCTTCGCCCGATGACACCGTAGCCGTTGACAGCGACCCTAATCATTTCTGATACCTCTCAGCAGCCCTCTGAAGAGCTTCAATCAAAGGCAACCTCTTCCCAGCCAAGAACAGGACCAACGCTCCTCCAGACGTACTAACATGATCAATCGAATCCTTAATCCCAAATCTTTGAAGGGCGGCGGTTAAATGACCGCCACTAACAATAGTAGTCCCAAGTGAAGAGCCCATCGCCCTAAGCAGATTTTCGGTGCCTATGGAGAACCCAGGTTTCTCGAACAATCCCGGAGGACCACTCATAAACACCGTGCCTGAGCTTCGAATAATGCGTGAATAGTGGTCAATAGTCCTAGAACCTATGTCGAAGATCGTGGTGTTATCATTCATGTCTTCAACACTGATTTCAACTCTCTCGCCATTCTTGCCAGTTGCCACATCCGTGGGAAGCTCAAAGGTTGAGGGAAACTGCTGAATAAAGTCCCTAGCTTTCTTGACATACTTCTCCTCGCCGTCTATCCCTACCTTTCCCTCCATCTTACCGGCAGCCTTGAGGAAAACAGTGGCCAGCAAACCCCCGAGAAGAACTTTGTCAGCCCGATTATTCTCAATCAAGGTGTCTATGGCTTCTAACCTATCTGAAACCTTCGCGCCGCCCAAAACAGTCGTATAAGGCCCCTTCTCAACCGAAGCAAGCCTACTCAAAGCCTTAAGCTCCTTAGCAACAACACGACCAGCACAAGTGGGCAAAAGATATGAGAAGCCCACTATTGATGGATGCGCCCTATGAGCAGTTGGAAACGCATCTAGCACACAAACATCAAGGTGTTTACAAAGTCTTTGAACGAATACAGTTTTGCTAGCCTCCTCAGGACTAAACTCCATAGTCTCTTCAGCCAGAAACCTAAGATTGTCGAGAAGAAGCACATCACCGTTATCCATGTTTGTAATAGCATCCCTCGCAGCCGGGCCACATATGTCTTCAACGTAAGCCACATCCTTGTTCAAAACACCGGATAATGCCGCCGCATGCTGAGCCATCGGTACGTAATCATACCGCCCCACCCTGCCTTGATGAGAAGCCACCACAACCTTTGATGCTTCAAGATCCCTAATTGTCATCGCGGCCTCATTTATTC
>JACQRY010000201.1 GCA_016206275.1 Nitrososphaerota archaeon | reverse complement strand
CTGAGAAGCCTCATGATTGCATACTGACACATGGTGATACGTTGATGCATCGGCTAGCACTCCCAATTCTCCTAGCCGTGCTGCTGGGGGTATCATCGCTTTCTGTCGCATATGGTCATACGGAGGGTGGAAGCGCTCAGCGCCGCATAGTGGGTGATTATCAGATAGGCTTCGAAACCTTTCCCCCTATTCCAACCTTCGGCAGCAACATAACTCTGATCTTCAGTGTGAGTGAGCTTAGCGGTAACCATGTCAGTAACATCACTGCTTCGGTGACTGTTGTTGGAGAGGGGGATATGATTCAAAGATACCCAGAGCAGTTCTACAGGTCCGGAGATTTCTCCGCTCGGCATGTCTTTGACAGTGAAGGACGATATACTGTTGTCTTGGAGATCAGGCCTGAGCCTCCTCTAAAAGCTGAGTTTGAAGTTAATGTCTACTCGGAATCGATCCTATTGTTGGTGAACTACGGTGGATTCGCGGTCTTAGGGGTTGTGCTTGCCGCGATCGGCTTCTTTTATGTGAAGAGCAGAGGAAAGATTAAGTCATCGGCAAAGAAGACTTTGGAGGAGCTTTTCACAGGCCCCGGAATTTCACGGCTTTTCTACGTTAGAAGTTTACCTCTGCTCTTGATTGGAGCTTCCTTGGTCTTATTGATGGGATCTCCTTGGGCTGAGAGGCTTGAACAGGAGAATCTGGCTTTTCACATGATGGCTCAGCATCTGGGCTTTGCGTCTGGAACTGTTTTGATGATGTTTGGTGGGGAGCATCTAGTTCTGGGTTTGATCAGTAGTTTCAGGGGTCTCTACCCGTCGAGGCTTATTGCATCGTTCTATGCTCGGGTTATTTCGCTGAATCATAGGTTGAACTCAAATGGCAGAGTGTTTGTGCCTGCGGTTACAGTCCTATTGGCTTACTGGCATATTCCTGAAAACTTCAATGCCGCTGTTGTTGATGAAGGCGTCCATGTTTTGATGCATCTCTCCTTCATGCTTATTGGAGCTATGGTATTCTTTTGCATTAAGGTGCTTTCCATCGGTCAGATACTGGTTTACACTGCTATTCTGGGTCAAGCCATGATGATCGGCGGCGTGATCTTGATTTCTACTCCTGTTCATCTGTATCCCTCCTATCCTTTGCAGCAACAGTTGGATGCGGGTCTAGTTATGGTTGCCCCCCATCCTTTCATGCTTGCGATCATAGGAGTATACGCCTTCTCACACTATTTCTGGAAGAATTAGGGGCAGGGTTTCAGTCTTCTGCTGTGTTGGAAGGCCCAGTGTTGGCTGGAACTATTAGTCGAATTTTACCTTTTACGGTAAATTACGCATAGACACGCATATAGAGCTTGTGGAATAAGGTAATGTCGTGCCAAGGGAGAGCAGATGGGATAAGAAAAGGATTGTCAAGGCTACGCTGATAGTTGACAAGGCGGATAGAGAGTTCATAGAGGCTACAGGCAACTCTCTTCAGAGCTTCTTCACAGCGCTTCTAGGCCAGTACAAGCATCTCAACATGAACAAGTGGCGTAACGGCTCGTTCATCCACCATGGCCGTAGGATAACCATGTTTGATACTGAGGGCTTGAACTATCTGATAAGCCAGTCGAAAGATCCATATCAAGCAGGAAAAGATGTGGCTCGAAAGATCAAAGAAACTTCTCGCGCTTTGAACATGTTTGCGTCAGACCAAGACGCCATAAAAGACTGGCTGGAGGACCACAGCAAGCTCTACGGCTGGGGAACGGTTGAATATTCTCAGAGAAGACTGGTTATCGAATATCCCGCTGTGGCGAACCAAGATTTCGTAAGGGGCTACTTCGAAGAAATGCTTGCCAAGCCCCTTAGCTGCAAGCTGGCTAACAAAGACATCCAGATCTATCAGGTAGACTAGAATAAAGAAGTCAGGGCCAGTTCACCGTTTTGCTGACTTCCTGTTGACACGGTAGCGATGGTTTTTTCCCTAATGTGATTTTCGTTGTAGT
Organism: Nitrososphaerota archaeon; assembly: GCA_016206275.1. Taxonomy (GTDB): domain Archaea; phylum Thermoproteota; class Nitrososphaeria; order Nitrososphaerales; family JACQRY01; genus JACQRY01. Next base: position 114 of record JACQRY010000201.1, on the reverse strand, counting down.
ATTGTTTCAGAAGTCCCCACAATACCATTTGGTCTCTTCTTACAACTCTTCACTTTGCTTTATGTCAGGCATCTTACGCCCCATCAGACTCATCTCCTTGTACACCTCAGGGAT
>JACQRY010000198.1 GCA_016206275.1 Nitrososphaerota archaeon | reverse complement strand
ATGTTCGCTAGTATATCCCTGGGGATAAGAGATGGTAGTTGTGTTATCGCGACTATCCCTACTTTGAACTTTCGTCCTTCGCGTGCGATGGTGGAAAAAATATTGGTCCCTCTCTCAAGCACGTCTTTTCCAAGCACGCGCGGCGCTTCTTCGAGGAATATTCCGATGACAGGCTTGTCTTTCAATCGTCCATTAGATAGGTGATGTTTGTACCGGGACAGAATCTCCGTCGCCGCTAGGCTTCCAATCAGTAGCTCCTGGCTTCCGTCATAGGATGATGTGTCGATTATCACTGTCCGCGCGTTCTCAAGCGCGTCGACGATGTCCTTGGGTGTTGTATCCCCGCCGATGTTCCTAAATGGCCCTCTGCACACGATGCCGGTCTCTCCCAGCTCGATGTCGAGAAGCAGGCTCAGCCTCCGCTTTACCACGCCGATCGTGCCTTCGCCAAATGTTTCAGCCACTGGTTCTCCTTTCATTATAGATTCTATCCAGTGGGATTCGTATCTTCTGTATGCCGCTGCCGCGTAATCCTTCTGTGGGTCGCTCAGGTCGAGCACTCCATTCAGGTGAGCAGGCCGCAGGAGTGACAAGTTCACAATCAGTGTGCGCCCGCCAGGAGGAGGATTGCTTGAGTAGTAGATCACCCGGTCTCGGTCAGGATGCTCGCGCAGTCCTGGCCCGTTCCTTCCATAATACTCGTCGTGCGGGTCAAGTACAAGCAGTCCGCACCAGTCCTGGCCTGTTGCCTGCCATAGCATCACTGATGTCAGGTTGCTCTTTCCTTTGCCGGTCGTCGCCGGGATCAAGAAATGGTCGCTCACTACCTTTACTCCCTCGAGATACACAGGCAGGTTGAGCGTTTTGCTTCCGCTCCGAAGATTGCCGATGAACAGTGGATGTTCCGGCTTCACAAGGAACCGCAAGTCTTCCGCTGTTACCTCGCGTATCGTGGACAAAAACGGCGGCAGGGTCTTGCACAGCCTCGCCCAGCCAGATTCTATCTTCACAAGCGCCTTCAATCGCGCAAGCGTGTATGCGCGAAGATGCGGCTCGATCAGTTCCAAGTCGTTGTCTTCCTCGAGTTTTAGTCCGCTGATAAGTTCCAGGTTCTGCCTCGACAGCTGGCTTCCAAACACCAGATCGAACACTTTCAATAAGATGGTTCCTTCAGGCGTCTCGGACACAAGCAGTTCGCCAAGCTCCAGCGGTGTCGATCTCTTCTCCCGGCATACAATATCCCCGAATCCTCCGGAGATGACCATTCCTTTTTCCATATCGAGGAGGTTTGGCGTCCATTATTTAAGAGTTGATGCGGTCCTGCTTCGAAATCGTTAAATACGTGATTGCTCAGTTGTTCCTTGATGACCGCTGAAAAATACACCAAAGAGCAAGCCGAGAAGGAGCTCAAGCAGGCTAGGAAGCTCGCCAGGTCAAGCCAGGATTACATGAAGCAGGCGCAGATGATCGCGCGCAAGCTTCACAAGGAGGAATTGCCCGACGATGACAAGCTAGCCGGAATCTACAAGCGTCTGATAAGCGAAGAGAAGAATATCGCGAAGATGCTCAAGCCATCCAGCCGCCTTGAGAGATTATCTCCCCGGAAGAAAGCCCGTACGCACTGCTGATTTCTTAACCGGTTCGTTTGAATTAGTCTCCTATTTTTAATTTTTCATCGTGAGCGCAGGCCGCAGGCTTGCGCGAACGAGAAAAATTGGCGGTGTCCCAAATTGGGTTAGGATTTGACCACCTCTTGTGTTGATGTCGTGAAGACATCTTTATATGTTCGCTGGTTCGTTGGAAGGAAGTACCTCTTGAGGACCATCCTTAAGATGCGGTCAAGTCCTGGTGTTGACCAGTACATTCCTTTCTTCTTGGTCCTGATGCCAATCTCTTGCATGACACGCTCTATAGGGTTTGTGGTCCATGGCACGTATATTCCAAGTATGGCAAACTCTGCTACTGTCGTGAGGTCATCTTTGTGGCTTAGCACGAAAGCTGCTGTGGAGTGAAGTCCTTGCGCACTTGCGTGCGCCGCAAACGAGCGTAGGTCGGTTTTGGTCTTCCCGATTCTCAAGGATAGACGTGCCCAGTCTTTGTCTTGTTTGTGCTTCTCGGTTGAGGTCTGCAGGCAGTATAGGATTCTCTCAAACTGCTTGCAAAATGGTTCGGCTTTCTTATGTGAAAGGCCGTCCTTCCATAGGCATAAACCCACGTCGCGAATAGCGTGCACATGGCAGTAATGAAACCTCATATCCGGGTCGCACAACGCTTCTTTCAGTCCTGGTTCGCCATCACCAACAAGCACTCTAAACTGGCTAAGATCCAAATCCTTGCGCATCTCCTTCCACGACATGCCAGTCACGTACCGCACAAGAGCCTTATCAGAAGCCTCACCACCAATTGACATGATGACACGAGGCTCAAGCTTACGCTTTGCTCCAGGCACTTTAGTCCCGTCTGCGAGAATAACGCAATGACTGCTTGGCACTTCCTGCTCAATAGGAAGATCGCTCGCCTCATCTTGGGCATACCTATGCAAGGTCATACGTGACAGGCTAAAACCAAATGAGTCCCGCGTGTCCTCAACACTCTTACGATAAGGCATCCGCGATACCTTACGTGCCAAGACCTGCTTAAAATCCCGACTACAGCGCTGTCCCTTCTCAATGTCAAGAGAGCGAAGCAACGGGGAATAAGACTCCCCGGTCTTGACGTCCTTGACATACACGAAAAGCCGCTCAAACCGACCATACCGTGTCAAGATAATACGCTTCTTGGTCTTCTGACGAACAAAATCATGCCGCTCACGACAATAACGCTTACCGCACAAGCTGTCCACAAGAGCGTTCTCTTTGGCCTCCAACAACAATAAATACTCGTTCGTCCCCTCCTCTGTCACCAGAGAAAGGGGAGAGATAATATCTCTTCCGATGTTGACCACCTCGTTGGTTTCATCCAAAATCAGGGGTGGTCAACATCCTTTCCATAAAAGTTAACCTACTTTGATACACCGCCAAAAATTCGGATAAAATGGCAAGCATAGAAAACATCATACTGGTCCTTGCGGCCATACTGTGCGCTTACGGCGCGCTCAAGATGCACCAGCTGCACAAACGCACCAAGGATCTTAGGTACATCGTGTTCCTATCAATCCTCCTGCTTGCCTTCACCGATACATGGATATCATTTTACGGGGGGAACGTATCGGCAGTGTTTTCGAAATACCGATTCTTATTCACTTTTATACCGCTCCTTGTGTACGGACTCTATGCCTGGATGGACCATAGGCGCAGAGCAGAGGAAGAAGAGAAACAAAAGATCAAGCAGGCCTTCCAGCAATACCTAATGCCTGCGATAGTCGATGAAATGCT
>JACQRY010000204.1 GCA_016206275.1 Nitrososphaerota archaeon | reverse complement strand
TCATTATGCTTCTCCTCATTCTCATCAGACTCTTACCCTCTTCTTGGAGATAAATAGTAAGATCGCCGCCTGATCTTATGGTTGAGATAACTCCTTCTAATAGGCCTGAAAAGAAGACTGAGATCTTTCTGTCAGAAACAGCTTTGAGAGTGGAAACAATGTCCTCGCCGAGGGCTTCCATATCACGGTAGATTAGTCTGGCCTCGCCCCCTAACCCTACTTGCTTCTGCTGCTCCATAATTGCGAGCGTCCTAAACACCCTGTTAGGAGGCACTCCTGCTGTGGACAAGATTGCCATGTAGCTCACAGCATACGGAAGACTCTCATCAACTGACCGTCTCTTTTTGCCTGCCAACATGTTGGGATAAACATATGCGAAGGCGACTGAGACCATAGAGGCAACCAGCCCCGCCACGAAGCCAATTGCACTCGCAAACACGAGTGACCTTGTGATAACAAAGCCCAGCATGAAGCCGTTAAGCGCAGCGCCGAAAAACACGATCAGTGCAACTAGAGTTATGAAACTAAGATAGGCGTCAACAGGGAGCATAAGCCCAGACTTTCTCAAAGCAAGGTCAAGGTTCTTCACATGCCCGGTCCAAGGTCCTACTCGATGACCGAAAAACCGGCGGGCAAAGAACGCCATCTCTGGAATCAATATGACTCTATCCTAACCTGGTTCATCATGCCCTCATTATCCAGGTAGTATTTCCCTATAGCCGCTGATACTTCACGATACTTCCTGACCTTCTTCTTGGCCAACCATTCAAGAAACGTCTTTCTATCGAGTAAATCTCTCCGCACGTCTTCTGCTGAAAGATTCCTATTTTTCGCAATCTTTTCCAGAATGTATGACCTTCCGCTGTAGTTATACGAGTCAGACGCGGGCTGGTACTTGAATACATCATTCAATATGAACTCGTTTGTTCTGGGATCAATGCCGACGAGCTCGCTCATCGTTGATACTCTTCTAACAGATTTCTCTCCCAGAGTAGTTCTCTCCTGCAGCAGTATGTAGTTTACCGCCGGTATAAGGTTCCGTGGGATACTCATCGGCTCAGAAGCAAGCCTGCGAAGCACCGCTGGTACAGAATCTGCGTGCACAGAACTTATGCCCGCGTGACCAGTGGAAATAGCTTGGAACAAGGTTGAGGCTTCAGCGCCTCTGATCTCTCCCACTATGATGAAGTCAGGTCTTTGTCTCAAGGCTGCCCTCAACAGATCGTAAAGAGAAATTTCGCCGATTCCACTTATTGCTGCTCTTGAAATCGACTGTATCCAGTTTGCGTGAGACAAGTTAAGTTCAGGAGTGTCCTCTATGGTGACCAGTTTAGCATCAGGCTTAATGAACATCGAGAGACAATTAATGGTAGTTGTCTTCCCCGAAGCTGTCCCTCCGGCTAACAGTACTGATGACTTGTGTTCTAGAGCGAACCAGATCATGGCTGCCATTTCGGAGTCTATGGTGTTGAACCTGAGAAGATCGATTATGCTAAGCGGATCCTCTTTGAATCGTCGTATGGTGAAAGTGGAGCCCTTCTTGGTCACCTCGCTGCTAAAGGTCAGTTGGATACGGCTTCCATCGGGCAGGCTTGAGTCTATGAGAGGCTGGGCGATTGACAGATGTCTACCTGATAAATAGGCCATTCGCATTATGAACTTGTCTAGGGTTTCTTGGTCGGGGATGGTAATGTTGGTTGGTAGAGACTCGAAGTCTCTTTGCCAAGCATAGATAGGAGTACCTGGACCGACGCAGCTGATGTCTTCTATCATGGGGTCTCTCATCAACGGATCTATCATGCCGTACCTGAGATGATCTCTGACGATGTAATACATCAGTTTGTCAAAGGTTGATTTGCGCATCTTGATTTCGAATCTCTTGAGAATCTTGATGATCTCTTTCTTGAGATAATCAGAGGCGTTAGAGTCGTTCTTGAAGACATTTGCGTCTACATCTAGGGCTATCTTCAATAGGTCATTTATCTGGGCAAGAAGCTTCGATTCGACTTCTGTAAGCTCAGGCTCAATTGCAATATACTTGAGCCTGCCGTTAGGCTCCTGCTCTATTCCTATGTACACATAAGGCTCATAGACAGGGTAGGTTTCAATGAAGGTACGAGCTGGTTTAGCTTCAGGAGCTTTCGCTAGCTGGGTGGACTTCTCCACCTCAGCGGATTTCGCTACTTCTTCATCCGGTCTCTTCACTTCCTTTGTCCTTCTTTTGAAGATAGTGAACACAGGCTTGGAAGGTATTTAACGTGGTTCCCTTATTAATATAACGCACGATAATACTCCTGGTGCGAGGTTTACCGGTAGAATGATGGCAGGTAGAGGCATGATAATAGCCACCCTGCTTGTCACGGTAGTATCCTCTTTGACATGGATGACCTTCAGCCAAGAACTTCGTCCAGTCACCATAGAGCTATCCAAATCAGTACCAATGGTAACTACCCAAGGGGAAGTGCTTACGGTCTTAACAATCAAAAACAATAGCACATCGACGGTCTTCGGTTTGGAGATACAAGAATCTTTCAATTCTGCATTCACGCTTGAAGGAAACGTTACTGTTAGATTCAAAGATCAAATACAGGTCTACGAAATAGCTACTCCTTCGGTCAACCAATATGTTCTTCCACTAGTTTTTAGAGTGGAGCCGAGTGAAACTATTGTTCTGGAATACTGGAGCAAAACTACTTCAAGCGGAGACTTCCGGGTTCCAGCGAGCCTAGTCTTCTTCATGTATCAGACGGAGTTTGGGTCTGCACGTAGCAGCCTCTATTCCAACGCCCTTCTGGTCCATGTTCCCACTGCCTTGGAGAGAGCTGCGACTGAGATGATACCCTATTTTGTCGCTGTTGCTTCCATAGTCATCACTTCGATGTCTATTTACAATCTCAGGAAGACTCTTAAACCTTGACTAGGTTTACCAGAGTCTCAAGTACAATTGCCGCTACTTAGGTGACCCTTGTAACGGTTTCAATTGACAGTCCGCCCTCGGTGATACGATAAGGGATCAGCCTAGTTACATGATGAGCCATTCTCAGTTTCACGATCCTGAGGTTCCCGTAAGCTTCGGCCTGCTCCGGATCTAGCTTAAAGTTGATCAGGCCATCAGCCATATGGGCTATAGAAGTTACGACCTTTTGCTCTTGAAGCCCTTGGACTAGGAGAAGGTAATGTAGTCCACCTTTCTCTCTTGCACTGCGTATCAACTCATCTAATACTCCCATAAAAGTCGCGTATTCTAGGGACTCAAGGAGATATGTCAGAGTGTCGATGGCAGACCATGTGCCTACCTGTAGGCTGGATGGAATTCCAGTGAAGGAGTCTAGTAGATACTTCTTGCCGGATACCCCTTTCCGCTCATTACTGCGAATGGAGTACGCGTCAAGGAAGCTCCATTTCTTATCGGCCATAAGGCTCTGGATGTCCCATTTTCTACTGGTCATCTCAGTTTCGATGTCTTCAGGAGGCCTATCCACTGTTGCGTAGAGAACCTTGCAGTTACCGTCACGAGCACTGTTAAAGAGCGTTTGTTGGGCGAAGATATCGAAGCCTGAACCTGGCCTCCCAGTCAACAGTATAACGCTTCCATTTGGTATGCCCCCTATCATCCGGTCCATAGTGTCTATGCCGGTGGATACTTTGGCTACTTGCCTTGCTGTTTGGGAGTTGCTGGCCAACTCTAGTAAACACCTCTACGCCGGGTTTGATCATATATATTTAGGCTTAAGCGTTGCAAACAACTCTGTGAAACTATCTTGACCGCTGTATGCCATTTTATGGAGGAAGAGCAACTTAGAAAAAGGCGAATCATACGGTTATTACTGGTCCGAGCTGCTTTTTGAGGTCTGCTTGGCTTGACACTTCAACGGTTTGTATCTTGTAGAATTGTGAGAGGTTCTTAGCGGTAGGTGAGAGACGTGGCCATGCAACCAACATATAATCTTGGTTTCCTACATCAAATACCTTGGCGTAACTGGCAAGAACAACCATATCGTCGACCATGTTTTTGGATAATGCTATGTCGATCAGTTTTTCTCCCTTGGCGCTTTTTATGGAGATGTCGAATGTGTGACTCGCGCCGCTGCGGCCTTGGATCGAGATTGCTTTGGCTGCGTTGGCTCCTTTAGGCAACATGGATACTATTAGGTTAAGCAAAGAGTCTTTGTCAAACTCCAACGTAGATGTTCCTTTTTCGGTGAGCTTAAAACGGTAGATCGGAGTGAGCCCTCCTGTTGAAGAGGAGAAAAGGGTGCCGTCTTCCAGACATTTGAGTTCTGTTAATATCTGGGCTTCTTTGGCGCCGCACTCGGCACACTGAAACCAGGTCGCTAGCACCCTGAAATCGGCTTCGCTTGAAACAGGCTTCCCGCAGGTAGGACATACTAAGCCTCCTTTTTGCCTGAAAACTGTCTCCGGATGTATGTGGCCGCCAGCCTTATGTTCCAGCAACCTTTCCTTCGTGACTGAGAATGAGCTGCATTTAGGGCATCTGACCACTGAAATGGCATTCGACTTGTTGCACTTGGGGCATGTTAATACCGTCGCCTCGACGGATTTGGTCAAATATCCTGATTGAACCATGAGTTCTAGAAGCTCTTCATTGTTCACTTCAAGGTTAAGCTCTTCAAGTACAGGGTAAGTTATTCTGCCGTCTACAGCTAACTTTGGTACAAGTTCCTTAACTTCCCTGAGTTTCGCTACCACTTGCGCGACCTTATTCTGAGGTATGGGGGTAGCCGAAGCCATGTTTAGCATCTTTTAAGGAGCGAACCTCACCAATAGTAGTTATAAGAGTTTTTTAGCAATTCTCTGTCACCATCATGACATTCAGGTGAATTTACATCGTTAGGTAAATTCTTAATGTAAATCACCATTATCATACACCATCCAAAGATCCACCATGCGTTTTCGGTAGTAGGTTCTTCGGTTAGATGCTGCTTTGTCCTTGATATGCAGAACAATCACAGGTCTATCCACCGATGAACGCCATCAGTATGGGGACAGTTAGGTCTCCGTAAAGAGCAAGGGCAACTGCTCCTACTAGTAGAAATACTATTAGCGGTAGTCCGGGGGTTACCCATCGGTCTCCCTTTTCGACAAACATGTCGTCGTCTCTTAGAAGCGAAAAATCGAATTTCTTCACTCCTTCCTCTACTTTCTCCAAGGTTAGGTGAAACCGCCTTACTCTCTTTAAACCTGCTCTATATCCAATGGAGCAGGCTGCAGCCTTCCTCCACCAAGACTCAGATTCAAAGCCTTGGAAGATATGTTTCCCTCTAACAATTTGAATTAGATTGAAGAGAGAGAAGAGTACTGGCAGACCTATTAGGAGGAGCGTACCATTGGCTAGAATCATTATGGGTGCTAAGGGATGAATGAAGTTGGTAGGTTCATAGAACGGAAGTGTGAGGGAAGCAGCTATCAGCGCTTTGGCGTCGGCACCTCCATAGAATCTTAGATAGTAAAGACCGGTAGAGAAGACCGTTGTAATACCGACTGATGCAAATAGGACAATTAATTGTAGTCGACCGGAGAAGATATCCAAGGCTGTAGCTGCAGAACCTATTGCACCAAATATGAGCCACACCTTATCCGGGACTTCGCGCTTCCAAAGATCGTATATTGAAGCAACTGACAGCGTGACCAGGATGATAATTAGCCCTATATCCATATCATCATCTCAAGTTTGAACTTTTCTTGACGAAATATCGGTTCTTGGTAAGGGTCTATGGAACTGCCTTTTTGAGTGAACTTGGATCTTTTCGAGCTTTCCGCGTCGACGAAAATGCCATACCTCTGCATCAGCCTTAAACGCTTTAGCCCACTTTACGAGTATATCTCTCTCGTCTTTTCGCATGGATGCTGCACCACTCTTCACTTGGATGAGGAGAACCTTCTTTCCATTGGCAGCAAAGATATCTACTGGACCGTGCGACATTGCGCTTCGACTGCACACCCAGCCGCTGCTTCTTAGCATCTTAATGGCTTTGTATTCCCAAGCTCTGCCTCGCATGTAGGGTGTAGAGACCATATTTCTACGCCCCTAGTCATACTTCTCCGTTGATACCATTTCAAACCTGTATATCTTGCTGATCGGAGCGCTGTATTCTTTTGCTAAGAGGTCGGAGAGCTTAGCGCTCAGCTGGGCTCCAAAGAGCTTAATCTCGAAGCCGTATACTACACCCTTCTCCAAGCCTGCTATTGTAAAGCCGCTGGGAAGATCCAATGTGGCGATATACCTGCCATCAGGCAGCTGTTCATAGAACTGCACGTCGACCTGTTTTTTCGGCTCGTTGATGTCAAGAATGTATCCTGAGCCTTTCCATGTGCCTTCAGGACTCCAGTTTGCTTCCGCTATTTCTTTTGCTGCCCATGTGGGGAAACTATCCGACATATTGCCCCGCTCCGCTTCAAATTGGGCGTGATTTATTTAAGAAGACCCATATAACAATACGGCTTAACGCGGCCTTGGCGCGGTATTAGGGCCGCGAACACCGGTAGAGTCCACCCGCACGCGCCAAAGAACGAGTCTATTCAAACAATGAAAAGTATTTACTCTCTGAGTAGTTTAGCTTCTCCATGAACCTCAAGTCGGTCGAGATGTCGCTAACTTCG
>JACQRY010000187.1 GCA_016206275.1 Nitrososphaerota archaeon | reverse complement strand
GTCAAGTTCGACCTCTTTATCGGTTAGGACGACATACTCATGTCCTTCTTTCTCGAGATAATCCTTCAATCCAAGGGCGTTTTCCGCACAGCCAAGCAATTCGGGGGTTCTCTTACCTGCTTCTCCTCCAGGATAGAGGACGGCGACGATTTTCATAGTCTGGACTCTTAGCGCTGTTTCTTAAGTATTATTCGGTACTGCTTTAACTGGATGTCAGATTCCCAAGGCTGAAAAGGCTCACCGTGTACTCCGGAGACGATAGGCCCGACTCTTTCGCGAAGTCATGCGAGCCGGGAATCGCTCGACCGGAATGGGTTGATAGGATCAGGTTCTTAATACTGAACCCTTATTCAGCGTAGTCCTTCCGAGGCCCCCAGGTGCTCTACCAGGCAGCGACCTCGAGCCTAATGTTGCCTAACAAATTAGGTAACATAGACCAAGTCTTAGATGGTTTTAGCAAGTTCTGCTTAATCGACCTACGCCTGTCGCCTGAGACTGCACATCGGCACATGTTACGCATTTCGAAATACCTACGGACCATCAGTAGCCGCGGACAGACGGAGATCAATCAAGATGTTATCCGAAACTGTCTCGGCCAGTACGTCAACAGAAGCCCCTACCTGTACGCCAATGTTCTCAAGGCGCTCAAGGTATTTCATCGTGATTATCTCGGGCACGAAGACCTAGTAAAGACCTTCAAGTTTCCGCGGCTACCCTTCCGACCCAAGACCGTTCCGAGTAGGGAAGAGCTTCTGATGTTCTACAGCGCCTTTAGATCGCAGAAGTAACGAGTAATATTTCTGTTCTACGCAACGACTGGGCTAAGGCTGTCTGAAGGTCTGACATTGAAGAAGGCAGAGATAGACTTTGGACAGCGGATGATAATACCGCGGAATGCTCACTCAACCTATGAGACGAAGAGAACGTGTGTGACTTTCTATAACGAAGAGTGCGAAGTCGAGCTAAGAAGATACTTGAAGGAGAGAGGGGAAGACGGTGACGAACGCCTATTTGCAGTGAACAAGAGAAACTTGGAAGAAGGGTTTAGGGAAATAAGTAAGCAGAGCGGAGTGAAGATTACGCCCAAAATGCTTCGCGAATGGTTCTGCTGCGAGATGGGGGAGAAAGGCGTGGCGGATAGGTATGTGGACGCTTTCTGCGGAAGAATACCGAAGAGCGTCTTGGCTCGTAACTATACTGATTACTCGCCATCTAAGCTCAGAGTAGTCTACGAGCAAGCAGGATTGAAAGTATTGGACTAGCGTGATAGACCGAGATGACTAAGATTTATAGATGGGAGTTGCAAAAGCCCGTTATACGAAAGGTCTCGTGATTGAAGAATGTCTGGATCATTGTGAGGCGGTTCAATTGGAAGCATTTCTAGGGTTGCTGGTACTTGGCATGGCAAGCTAGATGTCATGATTGTAATTGGGCTAAAGATAGTCCAAACATGTTTGCTGCAATATCCGCTCGAAATGAGCACTCGAAGGCATACGGTCACAGAACAATAGCAGTAACAACTCGGGGTAAGGTCGAAGTTTCGAGCGATGAACTCACGAAGTCAATGGTGAGACTAAGCAGATTTAGCCTCCGGACAAGCATACTAACTGTCGTTCTCTCCATAGCTGCACTGATTATTTTCTTGCTAATACTATTGTGATGTCGTAGGTATAACTACCACTTCCCTAACTTTTCAATATCATCATGGCACGAGGTACGATGAAACTTATGCATTGTTAAGGGCAGTCCAGACTGAGTACATCTTGAGGAAAAAGTGTCAAGAAGATTTATGATGAAAACAACTGTGATAGACGGCCATGGACGTTTCGCAGACATGCCCGCATTGTGGGGAACCAGCAGCAGTCGACTATCTAGCTATAAGGGTCGGTAGAGTAAGTTGCTCTGGATGCGGTTACAAGCAAACCGTAGGAGAAGTGAAGTTGGCATCGAACCAATCTGGCGACTTGGGAAGCCTGTTGGCAGGTTTAGCCGTGATTGCGATTGGTGGATTAGCCTTAGTCGCCCTCTTCGACGCATTGGGAGGCCCCACAAGATCCAAACCAAGAAAACGATTGAAGAGATACAACGATGACCTCCTCTTCCAGCTTCGCTGAGCCGCAATTTCATCCTACTGTTGACAACCTGCTAGACCCGTTACTAGACGCAATCAGATACTATTCGAATAATGATTTTGAAAGGAGGACACTAATTTTCACTTGGATAGCGAACCTAGTAAAGCCCATGGCTGTCGTGGAAGTATCGAATATTCTGGGATACGAGTACCGCCGAGTTCATGACTTATTCCTAAAGCTTACTCGAAGTGGAGTCCTATCCGAAATGAAGGATGATGGTAACTACAACTGCGTGGGGTCAGATAGTCTTATTCTTTATGTAAGAAAGGACATTATCAGAGGCCGGGAGGCAGCTGGCCGAATACCGGCCATGTTCGTTTTTAGAAAGCGCGCTGAACTCGATATGGAATTGTTCTGGAAGCAATTCAATCTCTATGGGAAACAGATAACCTCGTACATGGAAAAGAAGATCAGGAGTCTCGCTGACGAAGTAGACTCGAACTATCGCCAAGTCTTATTGCTCGATTGGAGTTTTATCCAAGATAAGGTGGGACGAGTTATCAGAATCTTGATTAACGATAGCATCGTTTCCGTTAAGAAGAACGAAGATTTCGCGGATATACGGGTCAACTTAAGAAAAGGCGAAATCAAGTATAAGGTGCCCCTTGTGAAGCGCTTGAAGTCGCTATTTTAGAAACATAAAATCATTCGTATTGAAAGCCCCTCTTGCCTGGGTGGCTAACCTCCTAAATCATAGACCGGGGTGTTAACTTTTTGGAGATTGCTTCGTGTGGACGGCACCTCGGAAT
>JACQRY010000191.1 GCA_016206275.1 Nitrososphaerota archaeon | reverse complement strand
CCTCTCATCAAACAGTATTAAACTTTTCTCAGAAGTGTGTTGTTAACTTATCAATTGATCCAACAAGGCTCTTTGTGCGTATTGCAGCCAAAAGCTGGCAGCGCCCTCGGAGGCGTCATTAGGAACAGTTTGGAGGGGGTCTAACAGTTCAGCAACCGTGTTGATACCTATATTGGGTTACTGGTTGACGGAGCTCTAGGGTAGGAAACTGCGCAGTTTTTCAACTGTCTTCTGGTCGGTTCGGATAACAAAGCTCCGAGAGGGGTCTCCTAAGAGTATGCAGAACCGCTTAGCTACTTCTCCCTTGATTCCGCCTTCGGTGGGGCACACGGGGAGCTTCTGGAGCTGCACGCCCTCTGTCTTCAGAAACTTGGCGAACTTGTTGTTGAGCTGCCTGTCTGAGAAGTCCCATCCCTTTTCTTGGCAAAGGGCCTCCCAAACATCCATCACGTTGTTGTAGAGAAGTCCTTTCCGCAGATTGTCCAGGCTCAAAGAGCTTCCTTCCCCACTATTAATCAGCATCCATCCTGAATATAGCCGTTTACACAGACGTTTGCATGAACTCTCGGCTTCTCCGGGAAAAGGTATTTGAAAAAGGAATCCATGGGTTCCAAATCAAGCATGGATGCTCAGCAAAGCGTCGCCCCTCAACCCAATGTTAAGGAAATAACCAAACGAATTCGTAGAATCGTTGAAGGAGAAGTTCTTGCCGAAGAATGGGAAAGAGCCATCTACGCTACAGACGGAAGCTCATATGAAGTCATGCCTCTATGCATAGTTATCCCTAAGACCGAGCTGGATGTCGCAAACACGGTGAAATTTGCTTGGGGAAACAATGTTCCAATCATAGCGCGTGGAGGAGCCAGCGGCTTGGCCGGTCAGGCCATCGGCGCAGGGATACTCCTAGACCTAACTAAGCACATGAATAAGATAATCAGCATCAACACAGAGCAAAACTATGTGGTTGTTGAACCAGGCATCTATAAGGGCACCTTAGACCAAGCTTTGAAGAAGCATGGACTCTTCCTGCCACCGGATCCCTCCAGCGCAGAGTTCTGCACCGTAGGAGGGAACATTGCAACCAATGCGAGTGGACCACGTACAGTGAAATACGGAAGCATGATCAACTATGTAGAATCCCTTAGAGTGGTACTTGCAGACGGGCAGATTATAGAGACCGGCCCAATGAGGCTTGACGGCGAGGAATGGACGGAAAAGACATCGTCAGACACTTTGGAGTCAAAGGCGTATCGAGGCGTAAGAGAGATTGTTGAAGAGAACCTGAAGCTGATCAACGAGAAGCAACCGAATGTCACCAAGAATTCATCAGGATACCGACTTGAAGCAGTAATCCGCGGCAACCAATTCGACTTGGGAAAGATCTTCGTGTCATCAGAGGGAACTCTAGGAATAATCGTTCAAGCAAAGCTCCGCGCATTAACGCTCCCAAAGAGCAGAGGATTGGCCCTCTTACAGTTCGCCAGCCATCAGAATGCTGGGGCAGCTGTCGCTGAGATCCTCAAGCTGAAGCCTTCTGCAGTGGAAATGGTCGATGACAAGATCATCGATCTAGCTGAGGCAGCTTACCCAGAGCTTAGACAGCTCGTGCCGAAAGGAGCAGCATCGGTGCTCCTTGTCGAGTTCGAGGGCGACTCCGACAAGGAAGTTAACGATCGATTACAGAGCCTTAAGACAGCCCTAACACGTGGAAAGCCTTTAGCACTGCGTATCAACATCGCCCATGACGAGGCAGAGACAAAGAAGCTCTGGGAGATCAGAAAGAAGGCTCTTCCTCTTGCCCAAAAGGTTAGAAAAGGTAGCAGGAGACCTATCGCATTCATCGAAGACACCGTTGTCAACCCGACCCACCTCGCCGATTACATTCACGATCTATACGCCACCTATGAGAAGCACGGTGTAGAAGGAGTAGTATACGGCCACGCTGGCGACGGGCATCTTCACACCAGACCACTCTTAGACATGACTTCTGAAGAAGATCTCCGTAAACTGGAATCCATTGCAATGGAAGTCTTCAGCCTCGTGAAGAAGCATAACGGCTCGATAACGGGGGAACACGGCGATGGATTAGCCCGTACAGGCTTTATTCCACTCCAATATGGTGGAGAGATGTATGACCTCTTCAAACAAGTCAAACAGCTGCTTGACCCAAGAGGGATACTGAATCCGGGGAAGAAGGTTTCAGAAGCAGGCCCAAGCTCCATTACTATGAACTTGAGATATGGGGAGGAGTATAGGCGCCGTCCAGTGAAGACTGCGTTGAACTGGGGCATAGAGCAAAACAGTTTGGTCAAGAAGATCACCGGCTACAGCGCGGAGCTGGATTTTGCAAGAGAGGTGGAACTATGTCATGGATGCGGCTACTGCAGGGAAACAACTTACTCCGCCAGAATGTGCCCCGTCTACAAGGGGCTTGGAAATGAAATTGATAGCTGCCGAGGAAGAAACAATCTGCTCAGATGGATGCTGAAGCTCCAAGGATTAGCCTCAAGCTTCGAGCTTACGGATGAGTATGGCGAAGCTATCTACAAACACTGTATACAGTGCAAAATGTGTCATATCGATTGTCCATCTAATGTGAACGTAGGCAAGCTGATGGCTGAGGCAAGGGCCCGCTACGCCTCGGTTAGAGGGCTCCCGAAAGGATACAAGTATTTCATCGAACTGGACAAGTATGCACAGCATGGGTGCAGCTTGGCACCATTGTCTAACTGGCTCATGGCTTCAGGAGCCTTCAGAACTCTAATCGAATGGTTCACCGGCATCTCACGTAAAAGAGCGATACCGCCCTTCCAGAGGAAGACTTTTGCAGAGCGCTTCAAAGAATACGAAAGATCAATGCAAGGCAGAGAATATACGCGCTCCGTAGCCTTCTTCTACGACACATACCTGAATTACAACAACCCTGAGCTCGGGATAGCCATAGTGAAGATATTAGAGAAGAGCGGCGTAAAAACCATTGTACCTCCACAGAAATCATCTGGCCTACCAGCATTGGTGGAAGGAGCTCCAGAAATTGGAAGGAGGATAGCTGAATACAATGTTTCAAAGCTTGCGCCATACGTGAAGAAGGGTATCCCTGTGGTATGCTTCTCGCCAAGCGCTGGAATAACTCTCAGATTGGAGTATCTAAATGTGCTTGACTCAGAAGAGGCAAGACTAGTCGCGGAGAACACTCTAGACATACATGAATATCTATATTCTCTGCATAAAGCTGGAACACTTAACGAAAAATTCAAACCGGCTGATAGAGACGTATTTGTTCATCTTCACTGCCACAGCATTGTCCAAAAAGTCGATGGAGACGTGTTGTCTCTCCTCCGCCTAATACCCGGTCTACTAGTTGAACGGCTGGAGAGAGGCTGCTGTGGTGTGGGAGGCTCCTTCAGCTTCATCAAGGATAACTATGAGCTTTCCATGCAGATGGGGAGAGAACTGTTTGAGGCTGTCAAAAATGCTAGTCGTCCCGTGTATTCTACCGGTGAGTCGTGCATGCTCCAGATGCAACAGGGCTCAGGCCGTACTATGATGTTAACCATGGATCTGCTTAGAGATGCCTACGGCATATAGTGGTCTTGTTTATCCGCCTGCCATTGGAGGATAAATTGACACCACGTCACCCTCTCTAAGATTGTGGGTAGTTTCAACATGTTTACCGCCGACAGAGAAGATGTATTGGTTGGTGTCTCCTAATGCCTCTCCGTAACGAGTAAGAAGCATTCTTACAAGGTCAATGATGGAAGCGCCGTCTTCTAGGT
>JACQRY010000184.1 GCA_016206275.1 Nitrososphaerota archaeon | reverse complement strand
CATAGTGCTGCTTCCTTAAGCATGCGCCGATCATGCTTGGATAGTAGCGACCTATCTTCGGCTGGTGTAAATCCGCCTCTTGCTTCCATAGGTTCCTGAGGCCTTGGTTTACGCCTTCAACAACTTCCTCACCTATGTCGCTCAATTACTGCTTACCTACTTTTCATGGTGCGACTGCTTCGCAGATCGGTGTCTCAGGTTCGAAAGAGAACCAGTTGTCTACGAGCTTCCCGCTCCAACTAGTCTTCTCCATGCCGTATCGCTGAAGAGGTTTAGTAAGATGCCGTTGAGCCCTTGGAGGAGGAAGATACAGGCCAACCTCTAAAGCCCTGTGGATCTCAACTGAGACCTTTTGAGCCTGCGTGTCCTTGAAGTCGCATTTTCCACAGCGGTAACCTTGAGCTACGCCCATAGAGGACATCCTTGCTGAGCATCTGTTACATTTCGGATTCATGTATGTGAGCTGCTTTGATATTTCGAGAACCCTAACGTACTCGATGTTGATGACTGTTGGATGCTTCTGAGACCTTCTCCTTACTCCTCCACCCAGCTCAACAATGTCTCCACAACGCAAGTCTAAAGCGATGGTACGTAGAGATCCCGCCGGCTCATAAACTGCGCATAAAGCCTCACCAGTTTCATCCCTAGTTTTGAAGAAAACGTGGCCGCCTCTCTCGATCCGCGGATCTTCTGATACCTGACCTGTAAAGTGTCCTGCCGTGTAAGCCTTCAGTGACACTAATGGCAGTATAGGTGCAAGATGAGCCCCGGTTCCCTGATTCGTTCTAAACACAACATATGAGTCCATGACTTCACCTATTCTTAGAAAAGTTAGGCTATCTAGAAGCATCTGTGGGTCTTCTCCACGGATCCCTAAGAGGACTGGGTCAGGTCCTCTAGGAGTAATCATGATGCGCCCTGTCTCAGGGTCAAAATTGTTGTAAGTGTACGGATGAGTCTTCTTACCCATATACACCACCGAGGACGCATCCACCAGTCTTTGCTCCCCCCAGTTTTCCTCCTTCCTGTAGGCCAACAGTTCAAAGGTGTGATCCTCTTCCAAGATGTTTCCTATTGCGGCCACTGCACCCACAAGCCCCATGCCTCTTCCTTCCGAGTAATACCTCATACCGAATTTTCGGATAAGCTTCAGAGCGCCTTTGACGCTTACAACACTACTTAGAGCGTTTAACGAGAATTGTCTGACTTCTTCCGGGATCTCCGTTTCCATGGACATGACTAAACCAGGATGGGAACAATGGTTCTTACTGCAGGACCTCTTGAACACATCCAAGAGAAGTTCGAAGACCTCATCTGCATCATCGGTTTCAAAGTGTAAGGCGACCGCGCCATTGCCCCTTGTCTTCCAAGGGATATTCGGATTCAGCCTGATCAGACGCGGGTAATCGATGAAAAATGCTCTGTCAAGTAGGTGCCTCACAAGCTCTTTAGCTAGATGAGTTGTGCATCCTCGATCAACGGAGTCGGTGTCATCTAGACCAATATGTACATTCAAGATTATTTAGACTAGCCTTCCACCACTATCATAGTAAGAGTCGATCGAATATTTTTCAGATGCCTAATCTTCCACGTAATAGTCTCCTTCACTTTATCCATAGAGTCAGCTACCACCTTCGCAACTATGTCGTAGACGCCGTAGACGATAACGACTTCTTGGACGTTTTCAATCTGCCTAAGGTCCCCTACAAGCTCTTCTTCAGAACCTAAGTCGGCGTTTATAAGAACAAACGCCATGGGCATCTCAGAAACCCTTGGAGGTTCCTGCAGCGTCGCCAAATATTAAAGGGTTATCCGCAGGTCACCTATCGGAAACGTTGGGGCGTCGATAAGCTTTGTCTACTACCACCGCGGACTTTGCCGTTACCACATCCGTAATTCAATCACGGCTCAAGCTGACTATGAGCCGGCTGTTCAATGATCCAGACTGATTTGTTTGGTTAAGAATAAAATAACCATTCTTAGTACCCCCTTCTCTGATCATCTGGGACAGTGAATCTGTTTGGAGCTTGACGAAATCGACTTCAAGATCATCATGATGCTTCAACGTGACGGAAGGACATCTCTTAAGAATCTAGCAAAGTCTGCAGGGGTCTCGCTTCCCACGGCTCGATTTAGAGTATTGCGACTTAGACAGACAGGGGTGATAAAGCGGTTCGCTACTGTGGTTGACTCTGCTAGACTTGTTGGAGGGCTTTCAGCCTTTATCATGTTGAAGGTTAGGCTTCCGGATGTGGAATCGGTGGCTAAGACTTTAAGAGAAATGAATGAGGTTAGCGAAGCGTATCTAACCACAGGTCAGTTTGACTTGGTGCTCAGAGTAGAGGTGCTTGACATGAAGGCCCTTCAAGATCTGGTCGTAGGACAGCTAGCTAGAATACCCGGAGTCGAAACATACGCTACTTGCTTCATTATTGAAGCTCTTAAGGAGCAGTATGGTCCCACCCTGAGACCGGGCTTCGGGGTTCGTCTGAAGTGTGAAAACTGTGGGAAAACTATCACAGAGCAGCTTGTAAGAAGGCAAACGGATGGGAGGGAACACTTATTCTGCAGCGAGACATGTGCCGTAGCGTACGCTTCCAAGGGCAGTCCTGTTAACTTGTCATCGAATGGCAGCAGCTAATCGGCAATTCGAAAAGCTTCTTGATCTTGATATTTACGTAATCGGTTTAACACTAGCACCTATCTTTTCGGATAATGTCTTGAGCACCTCCACTGCCAAGTCTCCCCGATAAGATTCTACAGCCATTGATGCTGCCGTGGGATGCCCTCCCCCTATTCCACCTTCAGACTTCGATATACTGCTTGCAATGTCTGTCCCAAGGTGGATGCCGGTCTTCGCCTCGAAAGCCTCACTGCCTCTGAGGGTGGCTCGAGTTTCATCATTCTTCTCGTCTGTAACTATGGCCACATCAGCCCCCAAGCCTACTAGAGCTCTCGCCGCCGAAGCGTGAAAGGAACCAACACGGGTTACGGCAATAAGCCAACCACCAGAATCAAAGAGCTTAAGCCGTTGAGCACTCTTCAGCCTAGCGACCACCTCAGACCTATCCCTAGGGAGCCTAAGCATGTCTTTAACCTCTCTAAGAATATCTCTTCGTGCACAGAGATCGTTGACTGAACTTATGGTGGAGCGTCGGGCGAGCCTTAAGTGCTGGGAATCGTAAAGAATGCCCGCCAAGAGCGCTTTAGAAACCTTGAGGTTGGGTTTGATCTTCTTCGCCTTGAGGAGACGGTGAACCATCTCGCAGGCCGAAGACGAATCTGTATCTACGAGCAAATAATCCATCAGGCTCCTTATCGAATCGTCAATCGGGTGATGATCAACTGTAATCTTGACTGCTTTAGACCCCTTAACTACTTCCACCCATTCTTTTAACAAGCCTGCGTGACCTGTGTCAACTATCACGATCAAATCTAGGTCATGGTGCGTCATCTTCTGGGTGACTGGCATAGGGAAACTCTGAGCAATTCTCTCAGCAGGTGCGCCTAAGCCTTCGGGACAGGCTGTCCAAACCTTGACTCTTGGGTTTAGTTTCTTTAGAAGAAAGCGTGTTCCATAGGCAGCGCAATAAGCATCGACATCGGCATGCCTATGGCAGATTATCAGGGCTGCGCTGAGCCTGCTAGCCTTGACAAAGGGAAAGGAACCCAGCCGCAAGAGGTTCAACTAGGCTTCTGGGGGCCTGGTTCGTCCACGAACCATGTCATCGAGCTTGGTTTGAAGCTCTTTAGCGCTTCCGCGAGTCCTCTGCTCCTGCTTAGCCAGAACTGTAAGCCTAGTGTTATCCAGCTCCTTCTTCTCCTCCAGCTCCTTCAAGAGATCATCTTTCTTAGCCTTAACGAGAATGCTGCCTGCGGATTTGTAGACAACTTCATCCGGCCCAGCTTTTCTAAGCTCAGTGAGAGCCTTGTCAAGCTCAGCGAGCTCCAGCTCCACCTGCTGCTTCTGAATCATGATCGCCTGCAAGTTTTGTTGGAGCTGCTCGTAGCGTACCACATGTTCCCTAAGCATAGGGGGAATCTCTTCTCTGCTCAAAATAGCTCGGCCTTCGGAATCGAAGTTTAGAGTCAACCTAGATAAGGCTTACCTAAGCTCCGACGATACTGTGACGGTCTCCACTGACACATTGATCAGCCTTAGGTAGGAGTTCAATGCAGCCCTGGCGTCAGCCAGCTTCTCTGCCTCCAGATCTATTGTAACTCCGCCCTTAGAGAGCTTTACCTCTGCACTCACCTTTGAAGAACCTCCACGTATCTCGGGCCGTATCGCTTTCTCAAGT
>JACQRY010000186.1 GCA_016206275.1 Nitrososphaerota archaeon | reverse complement strand
ATTTTGATCTCTGAAATATATTCAAGAGTCTATTCCATGATATACATCTTAGCTTCCGGGTTGAAGGTTCCGTATCCTGCAGCAGGTCTACTGATTCCAAGTGGTACTAATTCTACAGAGACTATGACAAGCGAGCAGGACCATGCAATGCAGCAGCAAGTGAAAGTAGCCAGAGCATAGACAATGGGATGCAACGAGGAAGGATCTGCGCCGTGACGAAAAGTTTAATCCTGTTTTTGTATCGCTGAGCTGTCTTTCCAGAGCTTCATGAACGTCATATGCAGGGCTCTGACGAGGACCTCATAGTTTGTCCATATGGCAGCGATCTTCTTACGTGTAACCTCTCCCTTTCCAGTAAAGAACATCAGTTCGTTATTGTCTGTCAGAATGAAACTTGGGACAGGACTTATGATCGCTGATAAAAGGCGAACTGATTCTGAATCAAATACGTCTAGATCCCATTTCTTCTCAGATTCAAGACCGACGAGGAGGCTCACTGAAATACGCCTCTCCTTAACCACATCCTTTAGCCGATCTAGAAGACCCTCTTGATCCAACAGTATCACATTCTTCTCTGCCGCCATAATGAGCGTCTCTGACCCTACCTTTCCCAGCATCTCGTCGGCTTTAGCGAAGACCTGTTCTACTCCTTCTAGTATCTGGAACTGCTTGACGGAAACCTCCTTCTCAATTCTTTCAGGGAGTGAGTGCCACAGGTCGAAAACGTACTGGCTTTTCTTATTCGTAAGCAATATCTTTTCCTTCTCTAGTTTAATCAGCTTCTTAACAGCCTCCTCAAATGGGAGCGCGATAAACCGAATCGGCCGCTCCAGTGTCGCAGTAACTATTCCCTTGTTCTGGAGCAATGCGAGGGTGCGGTATGTTTCTGTTCGATGAATGCCAAGCTCTTCGGAAACCTTGTTGGCTTTCCTCGGGCCGAGTCTGGCCAGATGGATGTATACTCTCGCTTCGTGGAGTGTGAGGCCGAACTTCACCAGCTCTTCCTTGACTTTCTCGAGGGTTAGGGCCTCTTGCTCTGGGAATAGGATGCGAAGTCTGTCGGGGAGGTCTCCTCCGACCCTCAGGACATTGAAACCCTCTGACATTTGTTTAACACTCCAACAGTTAAGACTTATAAGGCTAACTGCAGACCTCCGTACGGAAGGCCCATATTTATCCTCACCCCCGAAATCAACCAACTGGGAGCCCAATTGCTTGACTAGGTATTGACTCTCCACCATTATCGGACGCCAATAACGACCTGACGGAAGGAACGGACGAAGCTAGTGTGACTCACTTTCAAGACGAGCGTAATGACCGCTCAGAACGATATACCAAACCTACCTCAAACGTGACGCCATAAGACGATATGAACGAAGGTGGACCGCATCAGTCAACGATACATCCGAGAATGGACGCACTAGGTCTCTAATCGCCTATCGTTGCACCACACGATAGTCGTATGACTTTCAGAGTAGCAGAAGTTGGAGGGGTTACCCTCCTAATGGGACAACCCGTATTCCTATTGTTTTCACTCCTGCCAAGCTTTAGCCGATTTTCATAGGGAGGAATCGGGCTCGATACAATTTCTCACAGGCCACGAGGTGTTTGACAAGATTTTCACGTTCGTATCCGGAGACCTAGTGCTGCTGTTGGATGATAACTTCTCTGAATCAGCCCGATTCATCGATGCCATCTTTTCGAAACGCGGCTTTCAAAATGTCGCAGAATTGGCTTATCTAAAGCCAAGGTGTGCGGCAGCCACGGTCCTGAAGCTGACCGAGACGAACCCAACACATCTGAGCATTGAGGTCAACAAGTATCGCTCGTCACACCCTGGGTGGATCATGGTTCACTCATACTTGCCAGATATCTTGGTCGCTAACCCGAAGGAAGCGGAGAATATCTTGAAGATATTTCACACATGGATAAAGTCCTCGGCAGAGCGCGAAAACTTGGACTTCATGATCCTTCCGAGGCGAACCTTCAAAACTGTTGAGATGAGGCTGAAAGCCATCGTTTCAGGCGTAATAGAGTTCTACTCGGACGATGGCGAGGCTTACATGATCCCCATAAAAGCATGCGAATCGCAGTTTCATCTTAAACGTATCCCATACAGACTTGAAGATAGACGCCTGCTTATCAAGTTAAACAATGAGTTCGCCGATCGACTTGTCATAAGAAGTCGGGCTGAGCTCGAGGAGCGGGCTCGTTACTTGGCCCAGAATCAGGCGTCCCTAATGATAGTCCCGGGTCCAGAGCAGTTGCCGCGCTCAACCCCGGTGGAAGAGAAGATTCTGCTCTCTCAGAGCATCGGCAGGAGTATGGCGGAGATAGTTCTCCTATTCCCAGAGAATCCCGACATGCTCGAAAATGTGATCCAATGGCACCTAGACGGTTACGTGGACTTGAGCTGGTGTCAGCCAACCATGAGGGAAACCAGAAAGGAGAGCATGAGTTTCCTCACCAAACTTTTCTTGCGGCTGCCAACCCGACTCTCTTCGATATTGATTAGTCGAGTCGGTCTGCTTGGGACTAGGATTCCGGTAGCGGCCCTAATGACTAGAGTAAAGGCCAGCGAGAACTTCGCCCAGATCTTATCGCAAGATCTTTCGACTAACCACAGAATAAAGCAAGCCGAAGAATATCTTCAAGACATAGCAACGCGCAACATGACCTACCGTATTATTCAAAGACTCGGTGAGGATCCAAGACAGAATCTCGAGCTGAAACATCTTCCGAAGATCATAAGACTATTACTCAAACTTGGTTACGGGACGGACTCTTTCATCGTTCAAGTAACCCCAAGAATCTACGAGGTAAGAGTCAAGAAGTGCCCACTCTGCAGAGGTCTTAGAAGCGCCACTCCGCAGTGCCAGCCTTTAGTGGGGGCCATCAAAGGCACCGTGGTGGTCTGCTTTAAGAAAGGGTTTGACTGCCATGAAAAGGAGTGTGCGGCAACCGGAGCCAGGGCCTGCACCTTCCAAATAGAACTAAACACGGAAGCACCGGACTGGACGAGCAGGGGATACAGGCACCTTTCTGAACAAGAACTCCAAGTTGAAGCTCAACCACGCCTTGGACACACCGATCCTCGTTAAAAAAGGGGCTTGTACCCATTGTTGATTAAGAACACCAGCTTGCAGCCATTGACGCTATCTACCTGCGCCACGCGAACAACATTCTCGGCCTCGTTGCAGAACGACGTGAATAGAAAGAGTACATTCATGTCAGATGCTTTTATTGTAGGAGGATTTGCGCCATGCTTATAATCAGCGGCCCTGTCCACACAACCGTCAACTCGATGGCCTATCAGGAACTCGAGCAGCGTCTAACCGAATACGGGCTCCAGCTTAACGAGATCAGAACCTACATTACCCTCGCCATGCGGGGACCGAAGAAAGCAAGCGACTTGGCCAAGGCCTGTGAACTCAGCAGAATGGACACCTACCGAATTTTAAAGCGCCTCGAATCAAAAGGCTTGATCGAAACCGCGCTACAAAAACCTATGCGGTTTGCAGCTGTCCCACCGGAGAAAGCCTTTGAAATCCTAATCGGAACCGCCAAGGAGAAAATAAGCATACTCGAACAAGAAAGGAATCGCTTTCTGGAGCTGTGGAGGTCTATTCCCCAAGAGCCCTTGGACTCTGAAGGAGAAAAATTCAGGATCCTATGGGGCAGAGTCGATTTCTTTAGCACGATTAAGAGAATGTGTTCGGCGGCAGCTCGGCGTATCTGTATTCTTACCACTAGGAATGGTCTCAGCAGGCTTTATCATAGCGGTCTTGACGATCTCATACAAGATCTGAAGGGAGTCGACGTTAAGATTTTGGCTGAGATTGATAATGCCAACCTTGAAGCAGCCGAACGGTTTGCTTCCATCGTAGCTGTTCGCCACGTAAAACCCACTTCAGCCCAGTTTGTGATCATTGATGAATCAGACATCGTGGTCAACATGGCGCTGGATGATTCAACCAACTTAAGCTCAGAGAATGACACAAGTCTTTGGACTAATAGCCGCGGGTACACGGAGCTGATGCAACGTCTATTCGACAAGCTTTGGGGAGAGTCATTGGACGCGAAGGATGCGGTACGCTCAGTCAAGTCCGGTGTGGTTGTGCCAGAAACTTCGGCGATATATGAGAGGGAACAGATCTTCAAGAAGGAATTAGATCTGAT
>JACQRY010000208.1 GCA_016206275.1 Nitrososphaerota archaeon | reverse complement strand
ACATCGAGCATGGCATACTCCTCGGCTATCCTGATAGGATTATGCAGAGGAAGAATGGACCCTGTGGGCAGTAAGCGGGCCCTTTTTGTCTGGCCTATCAGATACGATGCCATCAGGTGAGGGGACACATCTAGGTTATACTCCTTGGAGTGATGTTCATTGAACGTGAGGACGTCGAAACCTAGCTTGTCTGCATAAATATACTCATCCAAATACTCGGTGTAGAGCTGATGCCCCTTTATGGGGTCGAATTGCCTACTCGGTCTTGGAAAATCATGATATTCGTCTATGAATGGATACGGGAACTGGTTAAAAATTCCTAATGTTAAATCCACGGCTTCCTCGCCGCAATATGCGGCTCACCGTTCAATAATAATAAACGGTTAGAATAAAGCTACGAGGTATAGCTTGATCCTAACACTGCCCTATTATAACAACGGCTTTTAGCCAAATTGCCGTGAAACATGATATAGCTTCTATTTACAAGGAGAAAAGGGAGTACCACAAATCTACCAAGGGACCGAATTCCATAAAACACGGCGTAAGGGTAAAACGCGTGGATAAATTCCACCAAGAGGCAGAGGTTCACCATTTCAAGGTTCAAAGTGATGAACATGCGGAGCCATGGGGAGGAGGGGGCCGAGCACCGAGTCCGTTCGAATACCTTTTGTCCGCCCTTGGGTTTAGCATAAACAATCAGATTTTGATTCAGTCAGAAGTTAACGGTGTAAAACTAGATTCTCTTGAGACACTCGTCACTGGGTCATTTGACTCCAAAGGGTGCCTCGACATCAAAGGACATAACCCAAGTGTGTCCAAGATCTCATTGGATTTCACAGTCGCATCAGACTCTTCTCCCGAAAAGTTACAAAAGGTTCTGGAAAAGGCCGCTACCTGCGATCCTGTTTATCAAACCCTCAGAAAGGCCGCTAGAATGGAGAAGAAGCTCCACCTCACAAATCCGAAAGGAGACGGAGGAAAGTGACGGCGGTAGGGTTACTCCACGAGACACCATACGCTGATATGAAAGATTACCTTGATTTTCCAACCCCCAATAAGATGTTTGACCCCCAGAAAGGGCACGACCTGTATGTTGAGTATCTCAATGAGTTGGTATATGCGGAAGAGCTTGGCTTCGAAATAATTGCACTTCCAGAACAACACTCTAAGCAAGACAATATAGATCCTTCCCCCAACATCCTGGTTTCTCATCTTATAGGGCGAACAAAAAAAGTACTGATCCTCCCTTACGGCGCCCTTCTCCCTCTGCACAATCCAATCAGGATAGCCGAGGAGTATGCCATGCTCGATGTACTCTCCAAAGGCCGGCTGTTGGCTGGCTTTGTCCATGGCGGGCTCACCAACTACATGGCGTACGGCTTGGATTATCTGAAGGAGAGGGACAGGTTTGCAGAAGCGTGGGACCTCATTGTCAAGGCGTGGACGGCCGACGAACCCTTTCAGTGGAAGGGAAAGCACTACCAGTTTGATGCAGTTTCTGTCTGGCCGCGTCCGTACCAAAAACCTCACCCTCCAATTTTTACGGCCGGGGGCGCTTCCGTAAGCGCCGCGGCTGCGAGGGAGGCTACATTTGGCCTTGGCTTTACATCAACGACAGATGAGATAAAGAGACTCTTTGAGGCGTACCGTGAGATGTATGAGGGTATTCACGGTAAGGCGCCATCCTCAAGAAACCTGGCCGTGGCAAGAAGTGTATACGTCGCAGAAACGGACCGGAGAGCCAAGGAGGAATGTGAAAAGCACTTGCTACATCAATACCGTATACTTTACCGTCCGTCGATGATTGCTAACGAAAAGTTCGAAAAATCGACAAGTGCTCATCTTTATTGGGCGAGCAGGCTCTTCCTTACAAGAGAAGAATATGACGGTATTATAGCAAAAGGGAACCACATTGCAGGTAGTCCCGAAACCGTCACCAACATCATACTTGAACAACAGAAGGAACTGGGCTTTGGTACCTTTCTAGGACTCTTTCGGTTTGGCAGCTTGCTGCACGATTTGGCCAAACATAGCATGGAGCTCTTTGCCGAAGAAGTAATGCCTAACCTGAAGAGGATGGGCTGAAATTTGGAGATCGGCTTCTTCAGCGAGATGCCCTACAAGCCGCTAGATCCTACGAAAGATTGGCCGGTGCCTTCAAAGTATTACGATCCAAAGAAGGGTAGCGAGCTCTACCGTCAGACATTGGACGAGTTCGTTTATGCAGACGAACTAGGATTCGATATCTTGGTCATCAACGAACAGCACTCCAAGCCCAGTAACGTGACACCTTCCCCGAACCTTCTAATGGCCAACCTAGCCATCCACACGAGGAAAGTGAAACTTCTGCCGTATGGAGCCCTTCTCCCTCTGCACAATCCTATCAGGATAGCAGAAGAGTATGCTATGCTCGATGTACTCTCCAAAGGCCGGCTGTTGGCAGGCTTCGTGCGTGGCGGAGCTTCGAACCATTTAGCCTACGGCATTCCCCCGGGGGAGACACGGAGCAGATACGAAGAAGCCTGGGAGCTCATAGTAAAAGCTTGGACTACGGAGGAACCGTTTCAATGGAAGGGTAAACATTTTCACCTCGAAACCGTGAATGTATGGCCCAGGCCTTATCAACACCCTCACCCTCCCATATGGACATCTGGCCTTACCGACCGATCTATTGAATGGGCGGCTAAGCAGCGTGTCGGATACACCCGCTGGCTCTCAGTTACCCCAGCCAGTAAGATACTGTTTGAATCGTACCGCAAGTATTACCGCAAGTACCATGGAGTCGACCCTGAGCCAAGAGAGCTCGGGCTTGCTCGTAGCGTCTACGTT
>JACQRY010000181.1 GCA_016206275.1 Nitrososphaerota archaeon | reverse complement strand
TGGCATCCTTACTTCAAGGGACATAATCTTTGAAGATGATTTGGAGAAGAAAGTCTATGAGCTGATGACCCCTAGGGGCAGACTCATCACCGCCCAAGAAGGCATAAACATTGAAGAGGCCAAAGAGGTCCTTAGGTCCCATAAGATCGAGAAGCTACCCATATTGGATAAGGAGGGCAGGCTCAAAGGACTAATCACCAGCAAGGACATCGTGAAGCGAAGGGAGTATCCTCAAGCAACCAAGGATTCGAAGGGCAGGCTCAGAGTGGGCGCCGCGATAGGTGTGAAAGACGATTTCCTCAGAAGGGCCGAAGCCCTGATAGAGGCGGAGACAGATGCCCTCGTCTTGGACATTGCCCACGGCCACTCAGAGAACGCGCTCAGAGCCATCGCGAGGGTCAGAGACAAGTTTGGGGATGTGGAGCTCATTGCTGGAAACGTGGCCACTGCTCAAGCTACCAGAGATTTGATCGATATTGGTGTTGACGCTGTGAAGGTGGGGGTAGGCTCAGGCTCCATCTGCATCACTAGAATAGTTACTGGCGCAGGTGTGCCTCAGCTCACCGCTATAATGGATTGTGCTGTAGTGGCTGCGGATAAAGATCTTCCTTTAATCGCAGATGGCGGAATCAGAAACTCAGGAGACATGACCAAAGCGTTAGCAGCAGGAGCATCCACAGTTATGATCGGTAGCCTTCTTGCGGGGACTGATGAGAGCCCCGGTGTCACCATCTTGAGGAATGGGCGTCGCTACAAGGTCACCAGAGGCATGGCCTCCATAGGCGCAACCATGGGCCGCCAGCTCAAGGAGAAAGGCAAACTGGATGACGGCCTCGAAGAAGTAGTGCCTGAAGGGGTAGAGGCATTGGTTCCTTACAGAGGCTCAGCCAGCGAAGTGATCAATCATCTTGTGGGAGGCTTGAAGTCAGGTATCAGCTACTCTGGAGGGAAGAACATTGCGGATTTGAGGCGAAATGTGGAGTTTGTCCGCATAACTGAGGCAGGGCTCAAGGAAAGCATGCCTCACGATGTCGAGCCCATGAAATAGTCCCACTCGTATCGTCTAGTTTAACCGCCTCGCCGAAGGAGGTTAGTAGCCTTGCCTGCAGATGCTGAAGGCTCAGCTCGTTCTCAAGTGTTTCTCCTGAGCTTCACAACCTTCTTTCTTAATGCTTCAATGAATATGATGAACTCTTTGATCGCTATCTACGCCAAAGAGCATGTTGGTGCGTCAGTAGCCGAAGTGGGTCTTATTGTCTCTGCCTATTATATTTCATCTTCGGTATTGAAGATTCCTACGGGTGTAGCAATAAAGACTGAGAGTACCATACGATGGATGCTCATAGGGTTTGCAGCGATGATTGCAGCC
Source organism: Nitrososphaerota archaeon (assembly GCA_016206275.1). Classification (GTDB taxonomy): domain Archaea; phylum Thermoproteota; class Nitrososphaeria; order Nitrososphaerales; family JACQRY01; genus JACQRY01. The sequence continues at coordinate 3,507 of JACQRY010000181.1, read as the reverse complement.
CCAGTAGCCTTTGCTTTTTCTTCCTCGCCACTAGAACTATTCGTCCTTAGACTTCTACATGGATTTGGTAATGCCATAGCTATCACTACACTCCTCACTTCGGTATCCGTAGTTACCTCCCGCGGAGGGGAAGCGAAAGCGATAACCTTCTACACTGTGGGAGCGGCCTTGGGTTTAGCAGTAGGACCAGGTCTAACAGTAATAGCCTTAGGGACCATAGGGATCAGGTGGACAATAGCTCTAGCAGGTCTCATAATGCTCCCATGCATCGCCTTCGCTTTGAGGCTGCTGACTGGATGGAAGATCAACAGCGATTCACATCAGCAACTCTCATACAGACTTCTACTACCGATGCTGAGAGACAGAAGCATAGTGTCCATAGCCGTCATCTACTTGGCATCCACGGCAATAGCCTCGACACTGATCGCGTTTGCACCGTTACATTTCAAGGACTTCTTTCACTCATCAGATCAGGAATGGTCTACCTTCTTCTTCGGATACTCTGTTATTCTTCTGCTAACAAGGCTCCTTCTCATAGGCACCGTTTCTCGCTGGAGCATCAACATTCTAACCTCTATTGGTCTCCTCAATGCCACTGCAACATGTCTAATACTAGCATTATCGCCAGTTCTGACATTATCCATCATAGTCTTCATCGCAGCAGGGTTTTCCCACGGTTTTCTCTTCCCTCTAAGCGCTATCATGACCGCTACTTACACTCCTGCACACAAACGTATCTTTGCAAACAGTATCTATCTGCTGGGAGGAGATATGGGAAGCCTCCTCGGACCAGTGGCAGCCGCGCCGATAGCATCAGAATACGGGGTACCGGCCGCCATAGCAGCCATCGGTCTACTTCCCATCTTAGGAATCTTTCTCACATGGAGCCTCTCTAAAACCTCTGCAGCTAAGGCTTAAAGGCTCGGAAACCCTTCACAAGATTTGGCTTCCGCAGATAAAGCGCGGTTACGGCTGGTATTCGAATACCTTAGATGAGAATCCCGGTTACCCAGCTGCGCGACAGGTGGAAGCCAGCACCCCCGTAGGGAAGGTTCGAAGAGTATCAGGCAGGATGCCTGGCTGTGACTCGACACTGCTCAGAGGCGGGGGACAAACCTAAACAAGCTTGATTTAACTCAGCCAAGAGCCTTCGTGACTGGAACATTTCTCATAAGTATCCACGGGGTAAGTGTGGGGAGCCAGACTTCCCACCATTTGACCCACCTCCTCTCCTTCGACAAGGCAACAATGTTTTCGAGCTGCCTAGGGATACTGTCGCTTATCCGAAGTTCCGATACGGGTCGAGTTATCCTACCGTTTTCTATCAGGAACACGGCGTCTCTAGGTAAGGTTGAATATTCGCCGGTCCTAGGATTCTGGAACCTAGTATACCAGTTGTTCGTTACCATGATTCCTTGCTTTACTTCCCGCACCAGTTCATCGAGGCTCATATCTCCGGGTTCAACAACTAGGTTCCAAGGGTGAGGCGTTATGATACCAGCGTTTCCTGTAGATTCTTCCTTGAATTTTCTTGCTGTCGTCGTGTTATGGAGATAGGTCTCCAATCTTCCGTTTCTTATCAGCATGCGCCTTCTTGTAGAGACTCCTTCATCATCAAATCTTCTACGGATCAGACCTCCTTCAACCGTAGGGTCGTCAGACGCTGTGCAACTCTGCATGCATACTTTTTTCCCCTTCTTTCCGGTAAGAAAAGAGATTCCTGCATCAATCTCAAAAGCTGACGCGGCTGATGCTACATGCTGGAGGATATCCGCCGCGACGGTTGGGCTCATTATGACATCGTAAACCCCTTGTTGACACGGCTTTGCGTTTACAGCTTGCTTAGCGTATTCTCCTGCTCTTCGCCCCACTTCCTCCGCGTCTATTTCTCTTAGAGAGGGTGCGCATGAAAGACCATGGCCGCTTGCGTCGCCCTTGGTGAATGCTCGTACGTTGAGGACTGTTGAACCAGAGACATCGTTGCCTAAGGTGCCTGTTGATGTATGTATGAAGACAGTTACGTCCTTGCTTGTTAAGGCTCCGGAGACACGTTTACTCCCCTCAGAAACAGCGGAGTTAATGGCTTCTTGACAAGCTTCAAGTATCCTGTTTGATACCGGAAGGTTTCCACGACCTCTAGAGAAATCGTAGTTTGTTCCTTTTGGAAGAGGAGTGTAATCAGGGCTTTTAGGAAGATGTTGGCAAGCATCTAACAGTTGTTTTACAAATTCTCTGATGCCGTTTGAACTAGGGTTTGTTGATGTGCCTAGGATCCTTTTCTCGTCTTTTGCAACATACAGCTCTAATTCGACATTGTTCAAGCTTTTTATGACTGTTACAGAGTTGTTGCTGAACCGTACCATGCTTTCTCTAACACCGTAGCAGAGCGCGGAGACATCGTTTGCACCAAACCTAACGGCATCTTTAACAGCTCCCTCCGCGAGACCGGCAAGATCCACTGAACTCATCGCCTTCCCACCTTCACGCCTTTAAGCCTAATACTCGGCCCACCAGTCCATACCGGAATAGCCTGCATTGGATCTCCTTTACCGCAGTGAGCAGCTCTGAACCCAAGGTCTTTTCCACGAGCATCCACGGAGCTCCAGAATTTGGGAGTCGTGATCTCCAGAATGGGGCTCTTGACGGGGGCCTTTATCTCGCCGTTCTTAATTACGTAGGACTCCATCCCCACGTATCTTTGGTTCAGTCTCTTATCATCTATGTTCCACTCCATGAAGGATTTGATGTAGACGCCTAGTTTGATTGGCTCCAAGAGCTCTTCTAGAGTGTAGTCTCCAGGCTCAACGAAGGTGTTGGCCATACGGACAATGGGCTCCCTATCGTATAGAGTTGCCCTCGAAGACCCGTTGCTCTTAGACTTGAATTCAAAGGCGGTGGAGCGATTATGGAGTAGTTCCCTGATGACTCCGCCGTCAATGAGACGCCTCTTTCTGGCCTTAACCCCCTCGTCGTCATACAGGTAGAAGCCCATGGAGTGAGGCAGCGTCGGATCATCGCTCACATAGGCCTCGCTGCTACCGATCCGGTAACCCACATCACCTTTTTTTAAGTATGATTCACCTGCTTGAGCAGCCTCCCGCCCAAGAACTCTATCCGCTTCTTCGGGGTGTCCTGAAGACTCGTGTGAGACAAGCCCTGCAACATCAGATCCAAGAACTATGTCAACGGTATCGTGAGGCGGATTCTCGGTTGCTTTAACGGCTTGAGCCAGTCTCTCAGCCTCCTCTCGCACAAATTCATTGAGGTTGAGTCTTTGGACTATTTCCCAGCCTCCGCTCTCCCCTAGCTGAGCATATCCTGGAGGAATGGTGAAGGTTTGGGGCTTACCGGTGTAGGAGGCTGTGACAAAGCTGTAGAATTGGAATCGTGGTACTCTGCTTCTTAGATCTGCTCCGTCACTGTTCAAATAGATCTTTTCTTCTGTCATTATGCTGGCGGAGAGCAGTTTGTTTACAAAGGATACACCATGCTTCCCTTTACCTATTG
>JACQRY010000183.1 GCA_016206275.1 Nitrososphaerota archaeon | reverse complement strand
GGATAAGAGCATGGCTCACGACATAAATGTTCAAGGAACACGAAACGTCCTCGAATTAATGAGGGAACTCGGGATACCCAAGGGCGTATACACAAGTACTCTTGCAGTCTTCTCGGACACCAAAGGACAACAGGTGAATGAGAACTATCGTCACAACGGCCCTTGGCTTTCCGAATATGATCGTACTAAGTGGCTGGCTCATTACGAAGTGGCCCTCCCCATGATTCTAGACGGATTGCCTCTAGTCATAGTGCAACCAGGCGTAAACTACGGCCCAGGCGACACGAGTTCCGTTGGAAAACTTCTACGGCAATATCTTCGCAGGGAAGTAATGGCCATACCGTATGATACAGCCTACTGTTGGGCTCATGTGGACGATACTGCGAGAGGACATATCCAAGCTATGGAAAAGGGCAGATCAGGGGAAGCCTACATCATCGCAGGACCAGTTCACACCGTAATAGAAGCCATGGAGATAGCGGAGAAGATCACAGGAATACCTGCTCCAAAACGCCGCCTTAAACCTCGGTTCCTGAAGACCATGGCCACCCTTATGGCCTTACTTGAAAAGATATATCCGGTTCCCGAAACCTACTCGTCTGAATATCTTCGCACAGTCGCCGGCGTGACATACCTCGGTAATAGTGATAAGGCTAGGAAAGAATTAGACTTCTCCCCTCGACCCCTAGAAGAAGGATTACGCGAGACACTCCTTCATGAAACTAAGGTTCTCGAACTGAGTCGTGAAGTCATAAACTAGGCTCTAAACGCTTCGTACTGGAAAGCACTCGGTTTCAACTAGGTATCGTCCTGTGGAGAGGTCGATCCATAGAGCATCCTGCTTCAAAAGAACCATCTGAAAGTTCTCCATTCCACAGGAAGATCATAGAGGAAACGGGAACAAAGACCTAAGAAAATCAGATACTACCTCGTTGAATCTCTTCTCATTGTCGATCATGATGTAATGTCCTACATTGCTAATCTTTTGGATACGCGTGTTAGGAACGTTTTCAACAAATAAGGAATTTGCTTTTATCTCTATCTTCATCAGCATCACGAGAAACGATCAAGATTGGGATATTCACCTTTCGTTTGGAAGCTAAGCTTTTGTCATGGAAAGTTTCCTTCATCGTTGCAAGCACTGATCCGAGGTGACCGCAGAAAGTTTCGTACTTGGTTTTCAGGTAATCTCGTCTTACTTCTTCCTTGAACTTTTGATCGCCTCCATGAGTGAACATATTGTTTGCGACACTCTTCAGTAAATCTGGGAACACATCTTTACCTCTCTTAGCTGCGTCATATCTGCGCGAAAGCATTTGAACAAAAGGCGAATCGGCGAAGCCAACGATTGAATCGACGACTATCAGCCCCTTTAGCTTTGTCGGAAACATTTGGCTGTATTGCAGCCCGATCCATCCACCCATGCTGTGGCCAACCCACACCAATCCTTTTAGGTCCAGAGCATCAACCAAGACATCAACAGTTCTTGCAGAACTCTCAATCATATAGTCTGTTTCTGGATCATCCGATTTCCCGCAGCCTGGAAGGTCCACGGCGACAATTCGATTAGTATCCTTAAAGCGCTCTATCTGTTTCTTCCAGTGGAAAACAGTTCCACCTACTCCATGTACAAAAAGTAAAGGCGGTTCGCCTATGCCCTTTTCCACGTAGAATATTTTGTCTCCGTCTTTTCTGATATAAGGCAACCTGACTATGGATCCGATCCGTATCAAATATAGTTGGTTACAAGCATAGGAACTTCAACTGACTCCATGAATAAATCAAAGCTAAGACTTTGAAAGTCTAAATATCGCAAGCGTCGTAATCCAAGTATGGAACGAGAAAGAGTTAGGAATTACTCGTATGATACCTATCAGGAAAACCTGAACTTCGAGGCCAAGATGATATCTGAGAGACTCAAAGCGAAAAGGATCTTCAGGAGCGAGGAAATCAATGTCCAGTGGAACGGGCACGGCTATACTCACTACATTGAGGACTGGCCGCTGAAAACAATCAGGGTATTCTATGGAGACATCCCACCTAAAGGCCACAACATTGAGCATAAACACGTCTCTGAGGCTGTCACCTACATCGTAAAGGGTCACGGCCACACCTTTATCGGAGGCACCAAGGATGATGAGAGAGCTACAACAGTGGGAGAACGCGTTGAATGGAAGGCAGGAGACTTTCTAATGGTCCCACCAAACATCTGGCACGTGTTCTACAACGATGACGAGAAGGAGTGGGCTCGATTCATGGGAATAACATCGCCAATACTAAAACAGATTGGGCTCGCCGCCACACACCACCACGGCAACGAAGGACGATCACCTATACCCGAACACACAGATTAAAGCGGTGAAAGGCAGTCAACACGCGCGACATAAAGACATAATTTAGTCAGTCTACACATCCAAACAGGTAAACATGACCCAGCCAGTGGAAAAAAGTAAGATCGATCAGGACAGAGTAAGGGCGGCCAAACAAAGGTCAACTCAAAAGCTCAAAGACGAAGCCTCAGCCCTTATCCAGAAGACAGTTAAGGTAAGGCTGATCAACACATACTACAAAGAGGCTAAAGCCAGAGGGTTCACAATCCTCTCCGACGAGCCTGAGGAAGTCGGAGGATATGATAAGGCACCCCAGCCGACGGAGTATATGCTGGCATCCCTCGCCTTCTGCCAAGCCAGCATCTATGCTTCATATGCATCGACGATGCGCATTCCTATAGACTTGCTGGAGATCACTGTGAAGGGCTACCGGGACAACCGAGGCTTGGCAGGTCTAGCTGACGTGAGACCCGGATATTATCGGATCGAGTTAGAAACCAAGATAAACAGCAGCGGAGGCGAAGAAAAAGTGAAGAAGCTTGCGCAAATAGTGGAGAAGAAATGCCCGGTGTATGATAACCTCTCTAATCCAACACCCATCGCAAATAAGGTCTTTCTGAACGATCAAGAAGTCTTCGGGAGCAACTGACATACTCAGCATCAAAGGCCGCAACTAAGGAACCGTACCCAAGATGAACCTTCCTAACCTACTCTCTTTGTCAGCACTGGCGAAAAGAGTTACCCAAACACGTCTCCCCGATAGATTTCAAGGATCCAATCAAAACAAGGAAATAATCCGGGGGCAGTGCTGTCTCCCCCCTTGCTCGATGTCTACCTTTCTACTGGGTTTCTGACCATATTGCCCCATTCTGTCCAAGAGCCATCGTAGTTCTTGACATTCGGGTAGCCCAACAGGTATTTGAGAACGAACCAGCTGTGAGCCGATCTTTCACCGATGCGGCAGTAGGTTATCACATTCTTGTTCGAAGTAACTTGCTTGGGCTCGTATAGGCCTCTTAGCTCCTGAGCTGATTTGAACGTGCCATCCTCCTTTACGGCCTGAGCCCAAGGCTGGTTCACCGCTCCAGGTATGTGGCCTCCTCTCTGGGCATGTTCGGTAGGATACTCTGGCGGGGCCAACACTTCTCCTTTGAACTCTGCTGGAGACCTTACGTCTACGAGCACTATGCCTTGTTTGCCCAAGGTTTCCTTTACTTGTGGGTAGAAGGCTCTTATGTTTTCATCAGAATCCTTAGCAGCATAGTTGGACGGCGAATTGGTGGGCACAGTAGTGGTGAACTTCTTCCCCTCGTCGATCCACTTCTTTCTTCCGCCGTTCAGAAGCCTAACATCGTTGAAGCGGTAGTATTTGAAGACCCAGAACGCGTACGCCGCAAACCAATTGTTGAAGTCACCGTATAGCACAACTGTACTATCTTCCTTCACGCCCAGCCTGCTGAGCAGTGCTCCGAAGCCCTGTTTATCGATGATGTCTCTTGTAATGGGGTGATTCATATCCTTCCTCCAGTCGATCAGGGGAGCGCTTTCAATATGGCCTTGATTGTAGGCAGTTGTAGGATCCCAGTCGACTTCGAGGATCCTTACGTTGGGCTTATTGATGTTGTCTGAAGCCCATTGAGTTGATACGAGTACCTCTTTGTTCGCGTATTCCTGCGACATCCTATATACACCTTGGAGTGACATATCTGGGCTGTTTAATTTAACTATAACTGCGTTATAATATAGGAAGATTTAACTTACTTTAAGTGAGTTGTCTGAACGGAAAAGTAGTTCCAGTTATCCCAGCCGCAATCAGCGTAGCAGTGAGCGTGCAACTGCTGCTGTCACTGTCCCGTATACTATGTGAAGGATGAGAGAGCCCATCAACAAATCTAACCTAACAGGAGCTGAGGGTAGAGCCAAGGAAAGCACTGGCAAGAAGAAGACTATCCACACTACCACGCCTGCAACCACACCTATCCCAATGCTCTTTCCCATGCTTGCTAGGTTGAGACTTCTCTGGTGAGTCGCCATGCCCACAAAGATCACTCCAATGATCAGTCCAGTGAAAAGATGAAGACCCCAGCCACCTACAAACGAAGCAACACCGAACCCAGCCATTCTCCCTATTGTTACGAAGAAGATCTCCTCTCCCATGCTCTGGGTGATACCGTAGCCAAT
>JACQRY010000182.1 GCA_016206275.1 Nitrososphaerota archaeon | reverse complement strand
GCACGTAGAGTAGGCAGAGAGAAGAACGATCCGCTTTGAAATGGCAGACATTAAGGCACAATGGAATCATATTCCCAGAATATCAGTTCAGAGGGCTAGCGATAACTATCAGGGGCAAGGGGATACAACTCAACCCCGAGCAGGAGGAGATGGCTTATGCTTGGGCAAAGAAGAAAGGCACGCCCTACGTTCAAGACCCGGTATTCGTAGCCAACTTCCTGAAAGATTTCGTAAAAGTTCTCCCCTCAGAATTTGCAAACCTGAAAGTGGAGGAAATAGACTTCTCTGAGATCGAAAAGTATCAGGAAGAAGAGAAGCTCAGGAACTCGCAGCCGGAATTCAAAAAGAAACTAGCAACAGAGAGAAAGGCCCGAAGGCTGGCCTTGAAGGAGCAATTCGGTCATGCAGAGATAGATGGTGTAAGAACTGAAATTGCAAACTACTTGGTTGAGCCAGCAAGCATATTCATGGGCAGAGGACAGCACCCACTGAGAGGAAGCTGGAAGCCCAGAGTTTTCCCGGAAGATGTTACGCTCAATATAGACGAAAATGCTCCAATACCTCCATGCCCCGTTCCAGGCAGAAAATGGGGGCAGATAGTTAATGATAGAAAATCAACATGGGTTGCTAGGTGGATAGACAAACTCATTGACAAGGAGAAATATGTCTGGTTATCTGATGTCTCGCCAATAAGACAAAGCAGGGACAAGGCGAAATATGAGAGGGCAAAAGAGCTCGAAAGAGGAATCGAAAGGGTCAGAAAGCATATTTCTAGGGGAATGGAATCCAGAGATCCAAAAGAGCGCAAGATTGCAACGGTATGCTATCTAATCGATAAATTAGCACTGAGGGTTGGTGACGAGAAGGATGAAGATGAAGCAGATACTGTTGGCGCGACAACGCTGAGGGTTGAGCACATCAAGTTAAGGGATAGTGCAATCGATTTTGATTTCCTCGGTAAAGACAGCGTCAGGTGGCAGAAGACCCTTGAAGTTAATCCAGATAGAAGAATTCTTGATAACCTAAGAGAGTTCTGCTCCGGGAAGAACACTTCAGACCTGATATTTGATGGTATAACCTCTGATGCGGTAAATAGATTCTTCAGCAGAGCTTACGAGGGTCTAACAGCAAAGGTCTTCAGAACCTATCACGCTACGAATATCGTGAAGGATTTCCTCGCCAAGGCGAACGGACAGATCATGCCTGACGTTCCTGACGAGAAGAAGATCTACTATGCCAAACTTGCAAACCTTGAGGCTGCGGTAAAATGTAATCATAAACGAACGCCTCCGAAGAACTGGGAGCAGGGCCTGCAGAAGAAGGAAGAGATGCTGAAGTCTTTGCAGATGCAGGCAGCCAAGACTGAGAGTGCTGAAGCAAAAAGAAAGGAGCGCGTAGAGAAACTAAGGCTGGGAATCGAATTGGCAAAGCAGACTAGGGACTACAACTTGAATACATCTTTGAGAAATTATATCGATCCAAGAATATACAAGTCTTGGGCTGACAGTGTAGGATTGGAGTGGAAGGTCCTCTACACAAAGACCCTGCAAAGAAAATTCGAGTGGGTTAGCAGATCAAGGCAAGAGTGGAATGCTCAATAGTTCTTGCAAAAAGGAAAAAGAGGAGCTAGGAAGATTTCTTCCTAGCCGCTGTTGCCGCTATCTCCAACGCGATTATGCCCAATAGCGTAGCTACGCCGGACAGGGCCATCAGTACTGCACTTTGACCTGAAACAGAATCCAGCGTTGCTTTCAGATCAGCTTGTTCTGAAACGAAGTTGGTTACAGAAGATAGTGACGTTTTCAAGGTTGATTGCTCGGAAGCGAGGTTAGTTACTGACGAGGTTATCGATTTCACTTGGTCGTCGACTCCCTTTACCTGATTCGTCAACGATGACAGAGCGCTCACTTGGTCCTCGAGTGTTTTGACTCTGCTAGATACATCAGGTGGCGGTGGTGCAATTGCGTTCACAACTAGATTGCCTTCCAATCCAAGCTGCCTATGCCTGCAAACATTGCAATAATACTTGAAGACGCCGGGATGCCTGCAACGAATTCTACACTTGTTGTATTCCCTACGCCTCTTATGGTTGACGCTCTTACGTTAAATGCTGCGGGTGAGAGAACGTCAATGCCCCAATTGTGATTGATGGTATCGTTGTTGACTATCGTCACTCTCACGGTGTCTCCTACGCTGACAACTATGTCTGGCCCGCCCCCTAGTCGAATTGTAGCCCCACCTATTGATGAAGAATTTTGTTGCTCTGACTTGAGGGGTGACTTGCGCCTCAGCGTTCCAACTCGCTGTAGATGCTATCCATAGGACGCCCAGAATTGCAGCTACCAGTACGAACTTTGAGCGTCACATGAAATTCACTCTCAGTCGTTTATCTGGCCGCGAATTTCTCCGCCAGGGTGCTTATTGCTGTGGACATTTGCGTAGGTTAGGCCTCCGCGCATCGCTCTTAACAATTCATTGAATTCTCCGGCTGCTATGCCCTGTGCTGTAGGTCCAATGACGTCATCTGCTGTTATTGTTCCACTTACGCTACCACTAGTTGGCGTGCAATCAGGCTTACCACCTCCTCCGCAAAGAAATGCGCTGACTCCTCCCGCGACATTCTTCTGCCCAAAGTGTATGTGCGCAGCTAATGTCGTAGTGCCCTCAAGGCCGGAGTAGCTCAGCTCATATTCGATTGACATTTCATCTTGACTGAGTTTTGCCCTGAATGTTCCCGTACCCGTAGTGGACACGGCAGGTGCTTCGTTGAAGCCGTTCAGATCCGCTTTAAAATCGCGTGTCTGAGGCTCTGCAGAAACTGAGAAGCCAACAGCCGCCAGAAGGCTTCCGAAAATTGTAGCGGCCGCGAGAGCCGCATAGAGCTTTCTGTTGCTCATAAGCCCCTTTTTGATTACAGGACGATTAGAGGATTTTCCTAATTTTCTCCCAAATCTTTCCTAGATTCCTATAATTTGAGAGTTATCCAAGAT
>JACQRY010000197.1 GCA_016206275.1 Nitrososphaerota archaeon | reverse complement strand
GTGGAGGAGTTATTCAAGAGAGGGTTACTCCAAACGGTTGCCTGCACTCCTACTTTGGAGCTTGGGGTGGATATTGGTGCGACAGACGCTGTGGTTTCAGACTTGGTTAATGTGACCAGTCTCATTCAAAGGACGGGTAGGGCTGGCAGGAGGGGTCAGGAGAGTGTCATCTTCTTGGCGTTGCGGGATGATGATCCGATAAGCCAGTATTACAGGAATCATTCTGAGGATTATTTTCAGGATGTTGCTGCAGGGTATGTGTATCCGAGTAATCCTGTTGTTGCTGAGCGTCAGCTTCTGGCTGCTGCTATGGATATGCCTCTTGGTGTCAATGAGTTTCCGGAGTTCAAGCATGTTGTGGAGGAGTTGGTTACGAAAGGTTTGCTGACGCGAAGAGGAGGCTATTTTGTGCCTGAGTATCAGGCTGCTAAGAGGTTCCTTGTGGGATTCGACATCAGGGGTGGCGGCGAGTCTGCTCATATTTTCTTGGGAGGCAAGAAGATTGGTGAAAGAGGGCTGCCGATGGCCTTGGAGGAACTGCATCCTAACGCAGTCTATTTCCTCGGAGGGTCACGTTACCGGGTGCTAAGTCTTTCGACCGGTTATCCGTGGGTTGCTAGAGTTGAGCGGCTTCCAACTAACTACCCGTATTACACTAGGGCTGTGATGGAGGAGTACCCCAGCGTTATCAAGATACATATGTCGAGACATGTCTTCAGTATTCAGGTTGCGTATTGTGACTTGTTGATCAAGAAGAGAGTCGTCGCATATGTGAATCGTGTCGTCGGACGGGAGTCGGAGAAGGCTGAAACGGTTCCTTTAGAGAATCCTGTAGGATACGAATTCAAAACGAAAGGGCTAGTGTTCTCTGCTCCCTTTCCAGATAAGGCCCTGAGAAGTGTTGCAGACGACCGAAGAGAGTACGTTGCAGCGAGCAGTTTTCATGGAGCTGAGCACGTTACGATCGAGGGCACGAATATGATTACCGGTGGGGCAGCTAGGGATATGGGAGGATTATCCATGGGTTCATCCGGATTGATCTTCATTTACGATGGCTCCTTTGGTGGTAACGGTGCTACTAGACTGTTGTTTGACAGGCTTGACTCGGCGTTCGATAGAGCTTACACGATTCTACGCGAATGCCCGTGCCAATCTGAGAACGGTTGCCCTAGATGCACGTACTCGTATAGGTGTGGAAACAACAACAAATATCTTCATCGAAGTGGAGCGACAGAGGTCCTGAGGCGTATCCTAGACGGCGAGCATACAGAACTGCCTAAAGAGCTGAGTGAAGAGCACAAGTCACTTGCTTAGTGACCTTGGCGACGAGCATCACCTTCGCCTGGGCTCAGCAGACACCTTTCATGTCACTTGGAATTGTCTTCCTCTGATACGGTGTCAATGTACTCTAGAACTTCGCCAAGAGTGACTACATCAGCCCCCCGGATATGAAGATCGCAGAGATTCCCCTTGTGCGGATTCATGCCCTTCCTGTCAGCGACACACTCCTCAGGTATCACCGTGTGGAAACCGTAGCTGAAAGCGTCGTTGGCGGTGGCTCTGATGCAGCCTCCCGTATGTATGCCTGTAACCAAGACTGTGTCTGCTCTTAAGCGAGTCAGATGAAACAATATGTGGGTTGAAACGAAGGGTGAATGAGTCTGTTTTTGCAAGACGAGGTCTTCAGAGTGGGGTGCTACTTCATCCATGACTTCCACTGATCTGGTTCCCACCATGGAGGATGATAGACTCTTAAGTTTCGTTGGCGGCATATCCTTCAAGTCTTTTCTGAACGCGTTCACAGTGTAGAGTACAGGGATGTTTCTGTCCCTAGCCTCTTTCAGCAGCATAGAAGTGTTTGCGACTGCTCTTGCAACCATGGGGTGAAGCTTTTCGCCTGACCCGCTCTTCTGAAGATCTATAACCACGACTGCTGGTCGCAGTCCGTATCCAAGAGGCTCCGTTGCGATGGACCCTCCCTCATAATAGCTGCTGATCCAGCTCGATATGAAGCCCGGTGTCTGAGGATCAACTATCTGCATGGTAACGAGGCAATTCCCTGACTTGCTTATATGGAGTAGCCTCTAATCGTCCTGAAAACAGTGTTCCGCCGGGGGAGAAATCAGGAAGCAGGGTCTTTGTTTTATGTGAGTTCCCACTGTTTTTCGCGCGCCGAGTTAACGAATTTGACTTGTTCTTCAGAAAGGGGCTCTCCGCAGTCCTTATGGTAAGGGATTATAGCATGGCCAGACCCACGGTAAGCAACATCCTCTATCCTGATCGTTTTACATTTGCACATGACTATACGGCACCAGCGTGGATGCTGAACCCCTGAAGACGTCTTGATAAGTTTTTGCAGTCCATAGGCTGTGGAAGGAAGCGTATATGCTACCTTTCTATGCGCGATCTAACAGTTTGGGGGTCAAATAGGAAAATCAAATCAGCTTCCAACCCAAGACTACCCCGTTCAAAGAGACATATCGGAGAGCCCCGTGCAGAATACCCTACATGTGAAGCCTGATAGCGCTCTAGACGACAAATATGAGCATAGTAAGCAAGAATAGATGTAATTCAGGTTAAGGACCAGTGGATGATGCTATTTAGGAAGGTGTTGTGGGGCCGCAGGTGGTGTTAATCCATTCTCGGACAGCGACAATCTGTGGTTTGTCTATCGCAACCCACGCAGTACCTGACTCCCTGCTCAACGTACACGCCTCTGTTGCAGAATCCGCATAGGCCCTCATACATTCTCGTAGACAATGCCTAATTCTCCTTGCTCGAGAAGGTTCCGTCAATACTGAGGCTGATGAATATAATACGTGACAATAACCGATCCACTGATAAGTTAACGGAACTATTTAGAACAGCCTTTTAAAGCTGTATGGAAGAGTGGTCTATAAGATTGTTCTAGCCGCCTGATTTTCATGACTTGAAATCAACAGAACCGCACCGTCCAACTCTTTCTAAACTCCCCTGATGTTTGTCCGTCATGGCAGCTTACCCACCACAGAAACAAACCCTAATCACTTCAGGCAGCTAAAAAGAGAGACATTCAGTCTCCTTCCGCACCCTAATGCCTGTGAAGGCTTATGAGAAACGCGGAGCAAGGTTAATATTCAGCAGATCAAACGTGAGCCGTGTCCCATCAATGCCCGAGAAAACAGCGATGTCTTACATCCAAACTGGGATCAAAGGAGTCGACGACCTTCTCAAACAAAAAGGCATCCCAAAAGGCTACGTAGTCTTCATCCTCGGCGGCCCCGGTAGCGGCAAAACCACATTCGCCCTTCAATTTCTCCACCAAGGAGCTGTCAGTTTCAACGAGCCAGGAGTATATGTGACCCTGGATGAAGGTATCACTCAGCTGAAAGCAAACGCCCTAAACTTCAAATTAGATTTTGCCGCACTTGAAAAACAGCGAAAGATCAGCATAATCGACGCTTGCCCTATTAGAAGACTGCCTGGGGAAGTCAAGGTAGGCAGCCTCACTATAGGAAAACGAGACTTCTCGCTTATCTCCCTAATCGATATGATCAAGAAGAATGTTAAGGAGATCGGGGCAAAGAGAATAGTCGTAGATCCCCTTGCGATCTTCACCCTCCAGTACCCAGGGGAGGTCGAAAGAAGAACAGCCGTCTTCGACCTAATGGAGGGAATCGCTGACCTCGGGTGTACGAGCCTTTTCGTCTCAGAGCTCTCCGAAGCCTCAATTGACCGCAGATATCAGTTCGAAGAGTTCATAGCTCAAGGAGTCATCACTATGAGGAAGATCGTGAAGCCAGAAGGGCTGATAAGGGTATTTACCATTGAAAAGATGAGGGGAGTAGATCACGATACCCAGCCTCATCCATACAAGATAATTGACCAAGGCATAGAGGTTTACCCGAATGAAATTTCGCTGTAGGCGTTCTGTAAAACGTCGTCTAAGTATCTAGCTAAGCCTTTAAGAGAGACTCTGACTCGTTCCTGTATTCCGACTAGACGTTCTTTTGCTCCACCGGTGAGCCTACGTATGTTGCCTTCAGGAGACCTGGAGATGGATAAGGGATCTTTAGTGTTCCGCAGAGTAGATAAATTACTGGATAGAGTTTATGGTATATCTTCATGAAGACGGGAGGTACTGAATTGGAGTCTTTTGGAGTTATTAGGGCTTGGACCTCTTCGCCGTCTCCTTTTATTGTGGCTGACCCTGCGAGAGAAAGTTTTCCGACGGAAGGCTGTGTTTCCACGTTTAGTTCGAATTTTACTGTTAGCCATTGGGGGTTTCTTTCACTCTCGGCTAGTGATGCGTTTACGTTGAATGCTACTTCGGTGTTCTCTTCATTCTTTTCGGAGAGCTTTGAGCATTCAACCTTACTCACC
>JACQRY010000196.1 GCA_016206275.1 Nitrososphaerota archaeon | reverse complement strand
CTTCCATCACACCTTGAATATGAGCATCTATTTTCTGCGGAGGTATGATCATCGTTGCGTCTCCTGAATGGACTCCTGCCTTCTCCAAGTGCTCTATGACGGCGCCAATGTACGTATTGTAACCATCGCTGACGGCGTCCACTTCAAGCTCCATAGCGTCGACGATGAACTTGCTTATCACAACGGGATACTCAGGGGTGACCATTGCCGCGTTGGCCAGGAACTGCTCGAGCTGGGAACTAGTCCATACAACCCTCATTGCCGCTCCACTTAAGACGTATGAAGGTCTGACTAGGACTGGGTATCCTACTTTTCTTGAGAAAATATTGGCGTCTTCCAAGGAGGTGAATGCTCTCCAAGGGGGCTGAGGAATGCCCAATTCGTCTAGGAGCTGGCTGAACTTGGATCGATCTTCCGCGCGATCTATGTTCCTGCTGTCGGTTCCAAGAATCTTTACTCCATGCTGCGCCAGTTTGGGGGCCAAATTGTTTGCAACTTGGCTGCCTACGCATGTAACTACGCCTTCGGGCTGCTCCTTTTCATAGATATCAAGGATACGTTCTAGGGTGAGCTCCTCGAAGTAGAGTTTGTCGCTCATATCATAGTCTGTAGAGACGGTCTCAGGGTTGCAGTTCACGACTATGGCTTGTTGGAAACCGAGGTCCTTTAGCGCCCACACCATATTCATGGTGCCCCAGTCGAATTCAACTGAGCTGCCGATGCGGTAGCAGCCTGCGCCCAGCACAATAGCCTTCTTGGCACTGCTGAAATCCACATCATCTTCATTTCCGCCGTATGTAATATAGAGGTAGTTTGTCTTCGCTGGCCATTCTGCTCCAAGAGTGTCGATTTGTTTTACAACTGGAGTAATGCGGAGCTTTTTTCTCATCACCCTAATTTCGTCTTCTCCAGAGGAGGTTAGCGAAGCTATCTGTCTGTCTGAAAAGCCTAGTCGCTTAGATTCTCTGATCAACTCCGTATTGATTTCCTGCGGTCTCTCTGCGAACGTTCGTAGCCTTCCACCAATGTCTATGATGTTCTTCATTTTCGCTAGGAACCAGAGGTCGATCTCTGTTAGTTTGCCCAGCCTGTCCAAGTCCATGTTGCCTGCCAACGCTTGGGCTACGTGGAAGAGGATTTCATCTGTGGGATGTGCGAGACGGTCTTCGAGAGTCTCGCTTCTGTTTGCATTGCGGTAGGTTGAGTTATCTATCAGCCCGTCCCGCCCAATGTCGAGCATACGTATGGCTTTCTGCAAGGCTTCTTCAAAGCATCTGCCTATGGCCATGACTTCGCCGACAGATTTCATTTGGGTACCTATGAGTCTGCTGACTCGCTCGAATTTCTTCAGATCCCAGCGTGGAAACTTTACAACAACATAGTCTAGCGATGGTTCGAAGCATGCACTTGTTACCCCCGTAACCTTGTTCGTGAGTTCTGAAAGCGAGTAGCCTAAGGCGAGCTTAGCAGCCATGTAGGCTAAGGGGTAACCCGTTGCTTTGGATGCCAGGGCTGATGAGCGTGAAAGTCTAGCATTGATCTCTATGGCGTAATAAGTCTCGGAATCGTTGTCTAAGGCGAACTGGATGTTGCATTCTCCGATTATTCCACATGCTTCAGCAGCTTTGATCGCCACGGTTCTCAGGTGGTGGTATTCCCTGTTGGTTAGAGTCTGTGAGGGCGCGATTACAATGTTGTCTCCTGTGTGTACCCTCATGCCTAAAACGTTCTCCATGTTGCATACGGTTACCGAGTTCCCGTACTGATCTCGCATCACCTCGTACTCGATTTGCTTTAATCCGCCTAGGTATTGCTCGACTAGGATTTGGTGGGTCAAGCTGTTGGCTAGTCCTCTTTCAGCTATTTCGTCGAGCTCTATTTCGTTGTGGGCGACTCCTCCGCCTCTTCCTCCAAGCGTGTAGGCGACTCTGATCATTACGGGGTAGCCCAGTTTCTTAGCTATCTGCCTTGCCTCTTCTAGTGAGTAGGCTTCTTTGCTGCTGGGGACTGCTACACCAGCTTCATTCATGATTTTGCAGAAGAGGGCTCTGTCTTCGGTAACCTCTATTCCCCGTATGGGTGTTCCGAGGACTTTTACTCCATATTTGTCAAGTATGCCTCTTTTTGCCAGTTGGATGCCGCAATTGAGGGCGGTTTGGCCTCCGAAGCCGAGCAGTAACCCGTCGACCTGTTCGTTTTCAATGACTTTCTCCACATATTCGGGCGTAACCGGGAGTAGGTAGACCTTGCCCGCGAGCTTTGTGTCTGTCTGAATAGTGGCTATATTCGGGTTTACGAGGACAGTGTCTATTCCTTCTTCTCGCAGTGCTTTTAGGCATTGGCTGCCGGAGTAGTCGAATTCGCCTGCTTCTCCTATCTTTATGGCTCCGCTGCCAAGTATGAGAATCTTTTTGAAGCCTTCTTTCTTAGGCAATTAACCGTCTCCTGTTAATCAGAAACATTTGTTGCTTAGTGTTGCTCATCGACCATCGCCTTGAATTCGTCGAAGACGAAGCCTGTGTCATATGGGCCTGGTGAAGCCTCTGGGTGGAATTGGACTGCGATGGAGGGTTTGTTTTCATGTCTAAGGCCTTCGAGGGAGCCGTCGTCGGCGTTGGTGAACCATGGCTTAAGACCGGTCCCAGCTAGGGAAGCTGGGTCGACTGCGTATCCGTGGTTTTGGCTAGTGACGTAGCTTAGACCTGTCTCTAGGTTGGTGCAAGGCTTATTCTGCCCTCTGTGGCCGAATTTGAGCTTATACGTTTCTCCTCCTGAGGCTAGAGCGATGATCTGAACTCCGAGGCAGATTCCTAGTACTGGTAAGCCGCCGTCCATTAGGGTTGAGACGGTTTTCACAGTCTCTTGACAGTTCTTTGGATCTCCCGGCCCATTGCTTACAACGATTCCGTCAGGATCATGGGACAGGATTT
>JACQRY010000180.1 GCA_016206275.1 Nitrososphaerota archaeon | reverse complement strand
TGAACCCGTGTTGCCGGCGTGAAAGGCCGGTGTCCTGGGCCAGGCTAGACGACAGGGACCATGTGAGCCGTCTGGGATTCGAACCCAGGGCCCTCGCCTTAAAAGGGCGATGCTCTACCAGCTGAGCTAACGGCTCGCGCGAAAGGAATTAAACTTCTCATTAATAACGGGATTATCGAGCTAAGTCAATAAAACCGACCGGGGGGTAGTGTCCTAATTTGACTTTTCTGATGCTCGTTCTTGTACTCTTTTTGATATGCGTTCGTTTACTGGAACCCGTATCATTGCCTCAGCGCCAGAGATAGCCATGACTTCGCCCGTAAAGCGATTCAGTCGATAACCCCATATTGGCGCACGATAATTAGGCTCCGCACCGCCTACGCTGGCCCCAACGATTTGATAAATGCCACCATTAAGAAAGGCTGCGAGAACTACGCCGATAACAACAAGCAATGCCGATTTGACTATATCTGACATAATCATTCTCCTCATTTATCCGACCGCGCTTCGTAGCGTATTCCGTATCCACTCCGAGAGGGTTTGCTTGTTTACCTTCGCCTTTTTTAAGAAGGATTTGAGATCATCGTCTTTGAAGCGTACAGGGATAATTCGACCATGAAGATGCTCTTTTGGAAGTTTTGGCCGTCCGACTTTTTTAGCTTTTTTGTTCCTGCTCACGGTACTCCTTAACGATTGCCGCCCGGACAGCTTCTATTGCTGAAGTGATGGGCGGGATATGTAAAACCGTAACGTGACGCTTAGGGTTCTTCGGATCGTCGGTTTCATGGATCCAGGCATAAGCCCTGTGGGTTTCAGGGTGCCCATGTAAGTCAAAGACCTCGACAAGACCTTCCCAAACGGTCTTGCCCTGAAAAGACTCTTTTACAGGTACGCTTTCAACGTGGGTTGACTCGACGCCATGTAAGCGACGGATGACTTCCCTTAGTTCCTCGATATAATGAGCCATAACAATTTATTTTACACGTTTTGTCGTCTATGCTACATTCTCCATTGACCGGAGGTTGCGAAAATGAATCAAGACTTGCTTGCTGCCCTTAATCAAGCCTTTGCGAAAGCGAACGCCAAACGATCTGTCGCAGATGAGCGCCTTAGTAAGTGCCAAAACCGAGTTGAATTTATTAAGGACAGATTGCGGGTGCTTCAGGAGCAAACTCGCCGTGAGGCTTTTCGTTACGAAGAGGGCAATAACCGCCATAAAGCATTGTTGGATCATTACAAAGATTCTGCTGATAGACCGCGCTTTATTGATGACCAACTTCAGGATTTGGTAAACAACATGGTGCTTGCCGACAAAAAGGTAAAGACATCTAGAGCGGCGGAAGAAAGCTGTAAGCGAGAACTTGAAGAAGCGGAGTCTGCATTGGCTTTCGCGGAAAAAGAGGAAAGGGAAGCCGCGCAAGAAATAATTGCCGTCAATCAAGAAATCCAGCGGGCGAATAATCTTAACTAGCTTCATTGTTCAGACTTATTCAATGCGCTCTTTTTAATGCGGAAGGAGACGGGTAAGTTTGCAGATTGTAGATAGCTATACATATTTTGAAAGCGCGTGAGAGCAAACCGCAATTCCTTCTCGAAAACATGCTGGCAAACAGGACAACAGAAGCCGGTTTTGTTGTCCCAGTCCATTTTCATGTGCCGATCCTGTTTTAAGTCAATAGAAACCTCAGCTTGACAGGTGGGGCATCCAATCGAAAGGCGCGTAAGATCCTGATATGGGATTTTTAGCTCCGTTTCCTCGGTCATAAAGATTCTCCTATCTGGCTGCTTCGACAAGCTCAGCAACGGTCCAAGGGCTTCGTTCGACACCAGCCGCCATTGCCGGAGTACACCTGATAGTTTTGTGCATCTTGACGAAATTGTAATAGGAGAAGTGCAAGGCTACAGCAGCCTCAAAGTTCTCTAGCTTCTTACTGAATGCCAGAGTTAACCGGGTAAGTCGGCGCATGTGCAAGCGGGTTGTCGCGTTCAGCCTTTCAACGTAGCTGGTAGAGACTAAATCCATATCGGGATTGCCAGTTATGCGGACCTTTTCTGCTGAGGCTATCCGGGGCGGACTATACTTCCGTTCGGGATGCTGGCCGCCATCGGCAACGTAAGTTTTCACTATCTGACCGTAATCCACGTCAGTTCCGAAGGTCTGTTCTACGGAATCGACATAGGCCCTAAGCCCGTCGCTGGAAATCTGGACTCGGTTCTTTAACCTTCCGGCAATGTCATCAACAAAGACTTTTGCGGTCGCAAGGTCGCGCTTCCCGACCTTGAAGGATGGGACTAGTTTAGTCTCAGCGTCTATGGCGCAGAATGTCCATACATCTCCATATTCTGATTTATCATTAGCTGTAAGGTGACGTTGCTTCTTGCCGATGAATCCCCAAATCTCATCGAACTGAAGCTGTTGGCAGGATAGGCCACGCATCTTGCTATCTAGGACCCTAGCGCATCCCTGCCCGATCCGTACACCTAAGCGCATGATCGTGTCTCGGTGAACGCCGGTTATCCGCTCTATTGACCGGATACTCGAACCTTCGGCTAGGGCACCGATGACGGCTATCTGTTTATCTTTTTGCAGGACGTTTGCCATAAGATTTCCTCCTGGCTATGAAAATTAATGTAATACAGAAAGTCCCTTGTGTCAAGTCTTTTTTTGTAATACAGTTAAGTTTCGATGACAACTTTTTTAGTTCTTATATTCCTGCTAATGCTAAGCGCCGAAATACCGACTCCAAAATCCACACCAGAAATAGCAGGTAAAGGGGCGATAGCCACCAAGAGTAGAAACAACGAACCCCAAAAGGGTACAGAGTATAGCGAACCAAGAACGCCCCCAAAGCCAAGTCCACCCCCACAACTCCAGCCAAGTACCGATACCGTAGACAGCCAACCCAACGCCAACAAGAAAGGAGATACCGTGGAGAAATCCCTCTGGCAATGGATATTCGGCTGGATAGCGGCAAGGACAGTCCAAGATTTTTTCACTTTGATTATAGCTATTGCGACCGTCTTTTTGGCAATTTTTACTGGCAAACTCGTTAGAGTAACTCGTGATATGCGCAGGGCCACCGAAGACAGCGCCAAAGCAACAAAAGTCGCTTCCGAAGTTGCCCGTCTCGCCCTGAACATTGAGAGGCCCTATATCTTTGCCGAATCCCAAATATTGCACGCCAGCAAGGGAATGCATCTTGCTTCGATGGCCGAGCCATTCGGAATTGATCACTCCAAGATGGATATTAGAATTTCTTTTCAACTCCGAAACCGAGGTAAGGGGGTAGCAGTCATTGACGGGGTGCGACTTCGAGGACGCATCTCTCCAGGCTTGCTTACGGTAATCCTGTCCAATCGCATATTTACTACCAATGTATCTATTGAGTCCGTGCAACTTCCTATACAGCAAGAAATAATAGGCCCCGGAGAATCCTCTCCGTATTCCGGCACCTTCTTGTTGCCAGTTGAGGCTTGGGAAAAGATACTCAGCCAAGAAAACCAAATTTTTATATTGGGAGTTGTCCGTTATAAAGACGTTTTTGGACGCCAATTTTATGAGACTTTCAGGTTTGGCTATCAGCCACCGGTCGAAGGACCTCCAATTCCAGGAGGTCAAGACTTCGCTATGGCTAGTCTCCCTGGTTTCCTTTACACAAGCAGAAAGAAGCGTAAGCGCTATAAGAAGAACACCGATCAGTCCTAACGGACATAGTAGGTTGCGGGTTCGCCAAATTAGGACACTACCGAATCTCGTGAAGACATACATCCTGCGATTTGTCCTGGCGATTACGCTGATAGGGGCATTTGATGCCGCCACCAGGGGCATAGCAGCCCAGCAGCCCAAAAAGTC
>JACQRY010000178.1 GCA_016206275.1 Nitrososphaerota archaeon | reverse complement strand
GTCTTGGCTCGTGTTCCTGAGCTTGATATTCTGCAAGCCAAGAATAACGGCCTCGAATCAGATATTCGCGTCGTGAGGACAGAACTAGATGCGACGGCAGAAAAGAACCGTCTCCTAGAAACTAACTTCGGATCCCTTCTTTACGCACTAGGTTCTGATTATGTGGCCATACTCGACCCAGTGGAGAATAGAGTTATTTCTTTGTTGAAAGCGCCCCATCTGGAAGACCTACGTCTAGGCTACGCTAACCACCAGTTAGACTATAAGGGTAGGGTTTGGGGTGTGAATTCGAATGGGGAGGCCTATCCGGTCAATCTGGTAACTGGAGAGACCGAGGGAAAGGTGCTCCTCGAGCCTTCCTCCTTCCTGATCGCTGATGTAGGGAGAGATGGCAGGCATGTGTACGCCCACACCTCAATCCCTAGGGGCATCAAGAGGGTAGAAGATAGTCCCGAATCAACGCTTTTCAAAATCGATGTTTCCACACTACAGGTAGTGGATAAGATAAGCGTTGGGAAGTTCGCATGCGACATAGATATCAACCCTGACGGAACTAAGGCATTTCTTCCCAACCAACTCGGTGGCACCGTAACCGTTGTCGATCTTAAGAGCTTCAAGGTAGAGGGGATTATCAGCGCTCCTGTGGGAGGAAACATGCTAACGGTGACCGGGGGTGGAAGATACGTGTTCGTTGAGAACCATCACTCTGGTGCATGGGCAGAGGAACTGAAACCAGCACTCGAGAAGCAGATGCCTGTGAGGGAGTATGTCATTGACACTCAGAGTATGACGATAGTGAAGGAGTTCCCGCTGGAGGAAGAGCCCGGGATAAACGAAGTGTCACCCACCGATGAGATTACGATTGTGACTGGGCAAACAGGGGTCTGGGTCTTTAGCGTAAAGACCTTGAGCTTAGTGGCAACTATCCCCATCAAAAGACCGGGAACCCCGGGGTATAGCTCTGACGGAAAACATGCATACATTCCTTCAAGAGAGGACAACAACATCACCATCGTAGACACAGAGAATTTCCAAGTATCCAAGAAGCTGGAGTTCGCCAAACCGCCGAGTGTCGTCATAAATGAAAGGCTTGTCCGTTAAATTACCTGCCCGAAATTATTTATGCCCAAAGACCTCATTGCGAATTTCTAGCGCGCGCGCTCCTCAGTATCTTCTCGATCCGAGGATTATACTTCAGGTTTATAGCTGCACGGAAATTCGTCATCCTGAACTTGACCTCCAAGAGTATTCTTGCGAGGTGAGTCGATGCACCGAACTCGGGTCTCATAAATGACCTTGCGTTGCCCCGCACTTTTACTATTCTCCCGGGTATTGCAACTACATCATCAACCGAGACCGCCTCTCCGTAGGCATATGCAACATTAACGGAGACTTGCAGCATTACGTGGACGAAGGCGTTAGAGGATTCAAGCAGAGAAACTGCACGCGCAACATGCTCTATTGCCTCGGAACCTTTCATCTGCTGTGTACCAAATGTCTTCATGCAGATATCGCACTGAGCTAGGTATGGGTACTCTTTCCTGTGAGCAGAGCACAATA
The DNA here is from genome assembly GCA_016206275.1 of Nitrososphaerota archaeon. GTDB lineage: Archaea > Thermoproteota > Nitrososphaeria > Nitrososphaerales > JACQRY01 > JACQRY01. The sequence continues at coordinate 834 of JACQRY010000178.1, read as the reverse complement.
GCCCCTTGCCAAGAAGATCACTCCAGATCGAGTATAGCGTGCTCACAGCGTATACAGGATTCTTCTTGAGGTCCTCTGCCAGAAGCGAGGAATAGCGGTCCGCATCTTCACTCGAGATTCCTAGCTGAGAGAGTAGATCAAGTGGTTTGGAGCGCCCTCCGGACAGATATAGGCTGACTGATGCTCGAGTAATACCAAGGAGACTAGCTATTTTCCCCTGAGAAATACTCTCGCTGTTCAACTTTTTACTTACAAGAGCTCTCATAGATGGGAGGAAAATTTCCATCATCAATTCGCACGGCGGATGCATGTTATAAGTTACTTATTAATCCGTTTATAAGAAGCGGGCTAGCCCGCCCCGCGAAGTAATGACTTCTAGTAGTACTGTGGCGGTACACCCCCTTAAGACCTCGAGACGGATTTCCGCGGCAGGTGTGATGAGCGCTCTGATTGCGGTGCTAACAGTTACAGCCTTCCCCCTCCCGCCGCCTCTTTCTACCATAACACTCGCGCCATTCGCGATTTTCATCGCTGGAGTTTACTTTGGCCCCTGGGTTGGGTTCGTCGCGAGTCTGATAGGATCGGGTGTTGGTTTCGTCGCAGCGACCAGCGTGGGCACGATAAGCTTGGGTGGACTTTCTGTCTTGTTCCCGGTATTTCTGGTTGGGATAATGGTGGCACGCGGACCAGAGGGTCTGATAATAGGTCTACTGAGAAAATCAAGCGAAGCTGGGGCGATGATCGCGGGCACTGTCTACGAAACGCTCGCTTTCTTCACCATTGACTACCTCTACACTTATCCTATACTTCTTGCCTTGCCGCGAGAGTTTGCGT
>JACQRY010000177.1 GCA_016206275.1 Nitrososphaerota archaeon | reverse complement strand
CCCGTGGGTGTTGGCTCCTTCTGAGGGTGAGGCTACTGCTGCTCATTTGACTAAGACTGGTGTTGCTACTGATGCTGCTAGTCAGGATTTTGATTCTTTGTTGTTTGGTGCTAGGCGTTTGGTTAGGAATGTTACTGTTTCGGGGAAGAGGAAGCTTCCGGGTAGGAGTGTGTTTGTGGATGTTGAGCCTGAGGAGATTGTTTTGAAGGAGGTTTTGGAGAGGCTTGGGGTTGGTGAAGGGATGTTGGTGGATGTTGGGATTCTTGTTGGCACTGATTTTAATCCTGATGGGTTTAAGGGGGTTGGTCCTGTTAAGGCTTTGAAGTTGGTTAAGCAGTACGGCAGGTTGGAGAGAGTTCCGGGTATTGGGGAGGAGTTGAAGAAGATTGATTATGAGGCTATTAGACGGGTTTTCTTGGAGCCTAAGGTGGTTGACGCATCTAATTTGAAGTGGGGTGTTCCTGATGCTGAGGGGTTGGTGAAGTTTCTGTGTAGTGAACATGATTTCTCTGAGGAGAGGGTGAGAAAGGCTTCGCAGAGGTTTGAGGAGACGGAGCAGAAACGCTCAGACAGCTTAGAAAAATGGTTCAGCTAAGAATTCCTTACTAGAACAAGCATACAACACAAGTTATCAGACTACCAACCTACCTCCATTCTACGCCCCGCTTATCCAACAACCTTAGGCTGGGATATCGAAGGGATTGGCTTCTCTGTTCTCACGTAATCTTCTGATGTTCCTTTTGTTGCAATCTTCTTCACGTAGCCCTCTTTCTCGAGAATATCAATCGCAGCCTTGATCGGCTGCCTATTCTCTACGATACTTTGGGGGAGAATGTGCACAAGTTGAGCCTTCCTGAAAGGTCTGTCGGGCAACGCTTCAAGAACAGTGCGAATTTTTGACTGCGGATCTATAAAACTACCTAGAACTATTCTGTAAGGCTTTCCTCCAGCTCCTATGTTGAATGAGATAAAGTCGCCTTTGTCTGGATGCCTGAAATGAAAGTAACGTCCTCTTACACCCTTAATGATCTTTGCCGCCTCTGTTTCATGATAGAGCGCATAACCCTTGGGTAAAGCCTTAAGGAGTCTCTCGGTTATCTCATCTGCCGACTTTTCTCCTAAGGATACTACTTGCAAAACTAAAGCCCCATCTAAGCCGATTTCTAGCGTCAGGCGTTTTAGTAATCTATCACGAGAACTAATTTGAGTCCCTTCGAGTTGAAACAAGTATTGCGTAAAGCCTTGTATTGTCAGCTGAGAGTATGATGTCTCTGATTTGAACTTTCTTGACGGCGTTACTTCTATTAGCGAACTCACGCTAACACTTAGCATATGTATGCTATTTATGCTTTTAGGGACGCTATTAACTGTAATCAGTGATTGGTTTGCGTTGTTCAGGAGAAGGATGAGGCTCTGAACCCCACTTTACCCATAGCTTGGTCGATAAATGTGGCGTCTCATCCAACCTCTTCCTGGCGAGTTCACAGTATTCTTCCGCTATGTCAACTCCTATGAATGCTCGATCCAGATATTTTGCAACCTTGGTGGTCGTGCCGCTTCCATTCATAGGATCAAGAACAATTTCATTGGGATAAGAGAATAATGTTATCAACCGCCAAGGTATCTGTTCTGGAAATGGGGCTGGATGCCACAGGCCTCCGCCACTTACTTTCTTACGTGGTGGGACAGGGGCAATAGTCCATTCGGTAGGAGGTATGTGCCAAGTGGAATTGGCTATTTCTCTTTTCATTTCATCCGTCATGCCCAGCGTAACCATCTTCTTTCGAGCCTCTTCCCGTTCAATCCTATGTTGTCCTTTGCTTAGAACAAAGATGTATTCGTGCATCACATTGGCATGGTAGTAGGTGGGATATGGATTCAGTATAGTTGATCCGAAACGGTTTCCAGCGCCATTTCTTCCCGCGGTAACTTTATTCCAGATTATTTCCTCTCTGAGAACCCATCTTTCATCTGCATCAATTCCTTGTTGTTCATTTAGAAGCTTGGCTAAGAGGAGGCTAGGAAGTGGAATAATCTCAGTTTTTACTATCTCATATCCTATAACAATACAACAGTAACCTCCCGTCTTAGTCACTATCCGCACCTGATCAAAGATTACTTTCATGTCGTCAAGGTAGCTGTCAACATCTTTCCAGATTGCATTGCCTCTGTATCGCTGATCACCGTTACCATTGCGATGTGTCTCGTAGTCTATCGCGTTGCGGTATGGCGGACTGGTCACGGTAAGGGATACGCACTCTTTGGGGATGAACTCGGTGAGATGCCGACCGTCTGCGGGTATTATCTTGTTGATAACATCGCTTAGATCAGACATTAAACTTCCCCGACAAAAAGGGCAGGGATGGAAGCTTTAAGCTTTGCGTTTGATGAAGCTTCGGAAGCTTCTGTAACCCTTCCCATCAGCATCTTCCTAGCGTAGATATGCACATATAAGCCTAATAGGTCTTTATTGAGACGATAGGATTGGAATGTATTCGCTGTAATTCTAACCTACATCATAAAAGAGGAAGTATCATGGCGGTGTGCTTGAATTGTGGAACCATCTACTCCATTTGCGAAGAATGTGGGCACTACACTCCGACAATGAGCGAGTATAAACCTGAAACTCGGTAAAGGTCATTAAAATTGGAGAAATGGATTGTCTGCTTGGGAACATGCATGGATGACCTGTTAAGAAAATTTAGTGAGTTTAAGGGTATGCAATATCCACAGATTTGTGACGAACTAACCAAGAGGGCGCAAGCGTATCTTGATGAAAGGTATGACACTATCCGTTCTCTTGAAGATGAAAGAGATCGAGAATGCTACTCATTAAGATTTGAAATTGGGTCGCCAATAAATCCTTAAGCACATCTTAAGGCCTTCCCCTACATGTAGTTGCTGGAACTGAAACATTACTCAGAAGTCTATGAGGATGGAGATTAGCTACTTGATGCTCAATGGACATGCCGCTGATGCAACACGGAGATAGCCTAAGTGCATACGTGCCGATTTCGCAAAAGAACCACTTTGTATGATCAATTTGTTAACTAAGAGCGATTTCACTTAGACTTAAGCGGGATTGTGAAGACTATTCACTGATACTAGAGACCTATTAGACTTCGTAGAATATCGAGGACTGAAGACTTGGCTTGGAGATCAGCTACGATCTTGTTATCCTTCGTAACTAGAATATTACCCGACAAAATTCCGTTAGCAATCTTGGCTCTACTATCACCAGTCTTCACGTCAAGATTCTTCATCTCCAAATTTATGGTGAGATCAATGTTCCCGTCAGGTTGCCCCAAACCCTTAAGAGTAATATTCGCCGATGTCGCGTTCAAACTGTAACCTTGACCTTCAAAACTCACATCCTGCAGATTCACCTGAAGATTCAAAATGTTCCCCTCTTGAGGACTTTGAGCAAAGGCGAGCAAGGAAGAAAGGGCTTCTCCCTCAAAACCAATTTTCTGAACAGTGATCAGAGGCAGAGTAGAGAGATAAAGCAACACCACAGCTGCTCCAACCGAAACCAAAAGCTTCTTAGACAGCGGAACCATAGACCAGAAATTGATCTAAGGATCATATAAACCATCTTTAAGATCAAAAGACACCTCTCACGTCGACTTACGGTTTATATAGTTAGAAATATGGAAACCGAAAACATAAACCGGAAAGGTGGAACCCTCGCCAAAATACAAGTCCACTACAGAAATAGTGAAGATCATAGGCAATAAAGACCAGATTCGAAAGGCATAGATCAAACATCTCTGCCCGAATAATTTTGGTGTTATTGCTCACGTAGATCACGGAAAAACCACAATGTCAGACTCCTTGCTAGCAGCCACAGGCATGATCAGCCCCTCAGTAGCCGGCGAAGCCCTAGCACTAGACTACATGGCCCTAGAACAGCAAAGACAAATGACCATTAAAGCAGCCAACGTCACACTCTACTACGAATCAGACGGAAAACCATACGTCTTCAACATGATAGACACCCCAGGACACATAGACTTCACAGGAAGAGTAACAAGAAGTCTCAGAGCCATAGACGGAGCAGTCGTAGTCTGCGACTCCGTTGAAGGCATCATGACCCAAACAGAAACAGTAACACGGCAAGCCCTAGAAGAAAGAGTCAGACCGGTACTCTACATCAACAAAATAGACCGCCTCGTAAAAGAACTCCGCCTAACACCAGACAAAATGCAGGAATGGCTGGCAGGGATCATAGCGGACTTCAACCAGCTCATCTCCATCTACGCTGAGCCCGAGTACAAAGACATATGGAAGGTCAGCATTCAAAGTAACAGCGTAGCCTTCGGATCAGCAAAAGACCGGTGGGGCTTCAACCTCCAAATGGCCCAGAAAAAAGGGATCAAGTTCCAAGATATCTATGATGCTTACAACAACAATAAGCATGAAGAACTCACAGCTAAAGCCCCTCTGCACGACGCCATACTCGGCATGGTCGTACAGCATCATCCCCCTCCACACGTAGCCCAAAAATACCGTATACCAAAAATCTGGGCAGGAGACTTACAGTCAGAACTAGGCCAAGCACTCCTCAACTGCGACAACAAGGGTCCAACAGTCATGATGATCACCAACGTCGTAGTCGACCCTCAAGCAGGAATAGTATGCACAGGACGACTCTTCTCAGGAGAAGTAAGAGACGGAGACATGCTCTACCTGATCTCCTCCAAACGACAGGAAAGAGTTCAATCAGTCAACATGTACATGGGCGTCTACAGAGAAATAATAGGCTCACTAACAGCAGGAAACATACCTGCCCTCCTAGGCCTAGAGCATGGGCGAGCAGGAGAAACCATCTCCTCCATCAAAGAAGTACTCCCCTTCGAAGCCATCAGATACGTCTCCGAACCAGTAGTCACCATAGCGGTAGAATCCAAACACCCCAAAGATCTCCCCAAACTCGTAGAAGCCCTCAGAAGACTAGCCATAGAAGACCCCAACTTGGTAATACGGATCAACGAGGAGACAGGCGAAACGCTCCTGTCAGGAATGGGCGTCCTCCACCTCGAAATAGCTACCACTCTACTCCAACAACAAAGCCTCGAAATAGTAACATCACAACCATTGATCAACTACCGTGAAACCATTAGGAGCCCAGCAGGCCCCGTTATGGCCAGATCGCCCAACCGGCACAACAAGATCTTCATCAAAGTCGAACCCTTGGCACCAGAAATCATCGATCTCATCAGAACGGGTCAAATCAACGAAAACCAAGATCGCAAAGGCATCCAGAAGGTCCTCAGAGACCACGGATGGGAATCTGACGAAGCCCGAAGAGTAGTAACAGTGGACGAAAGGGGAAACATCATGATAGACTCGACAAAAGGAGTCCAATACCTTCAAGAATCCATGGACTCTATAAGAGCAGGTGTACAAGACATCTTAACCAACGGCCCACTAGCCCAAGAATACTGCCGAGGAATAAAGATCGTCCTTCACCACTATGTACCCCACGAAGACCCAGCTCACAGAACCTACGCTCAGCTCATGCCCGCATCGAGAAGAGCCCTACTCGGAGCCATGCTTTCGGCAAACCCTGTTCTACTAGAACCCATACTGGGAATAGAAGTCAAATGCCCAACCGAGCAGATAGGCGCAGTAGCAGGAGTCATATCCGCTAAACGTGGAAAGACTATCAACATGAACCAAAAAGGTGTGCTAGCCATCGTAGAAGGAGAAGTACCCGCGGCAGAAACCTTCGACATCTCTGAAGTCATGAGGGGAGCTACAGCAGGCAAAGCCATGTGGAACACCCACTTCAAATTATGGAACCCTGTCCCATCATCCATGCTCCTACCCATCGTAACGGAAGTACGGAAACGTAAAGGGTTGTCACCAGAACCGCCCAGACCAGAAGAATTCATAGACAGAGAGTAGCAAACTACTCAAAAAATCCCAAGCAGATCAACCAAATCCCTATCCTTAACCAAGCCACGAGCATACTCCTTAAACTCCTTCAACTTGGAAGCATCATAACCATCTAAACGATACTCCTCAGCTTGAAGAGCCATCTCCACCTTATCCAACTCCCTAACAAGCCTTGCCTCCGACGACGCGCCTGCCTTATACTCCTCCCAGAGGGAAGAAAGAACAGTTTTCACCACTTCAGGAAGAGTAGAGAGGATGCGCTGCACAGCCTCATCCTCCAGCACCCCCTTCCTAGGGGCATCAGCATCCTCAGGAGTCAAATCTCCAATAACTGACTCGCCAACATCGTGTATGAGAGCCATACCCATAGCCCTCTCAACATCCAAACCCTTGTAGCCGGCAACGATCAACGCTAAAAGAGCGGTCCTCCACGAGTGGTCCGCTACAGACTCAGCATCTCGAACGTTGACTTTAAGGATCCAGCCACGCCTAATCTCCTTCTTCAAAGCACCCGCATAGCGCAGAAACGTGATAAGACTAGTGCAATCTTCAGGCTTCATCTACGACACGTAAAGACTAAGGAGCTTAAAGACTTGCCTCAATCAAATAGGAAAATGAAATTAACGAGCAGTCTAGTCCAAGAGCCTTGAATCAGCTTGGATGAAGACCTAGCTCGTTACGCGATGGAAACTGCTCAGACAAAGGGAGCTGAATACGTTGAGGTTCGCCTGCAACTGAACAAGGAAAACCAATGCTTTCTGAAGAACGGCATCCCTGAGCCTGCAGTGATCTCAGATTCCCATGGACTGGGGCTGCGAGTGCTGTGTCACGGGGCTTTGAGTTTTGCAGCAATTAATGATCTTTCTAAGCCTAACGTAAGACGCTTGGCCGAGCAGGCTGTGAAGGCAGCCGAATCATCGGCGTCGATGCTGAAGAACCCTATTCGGTTCAGCCGCGAAAAGATGGAGACAGCAAAGTGGTCTGCTGAAGAAAAGAAGAAGCTGAGCAATGTAGGTCCAGATGACCTGTTCAAACTGATTCATGATCTGGATTCATCAATAGGTAAAGGGAAGCATGGTGTATCCTTTGTAAACAAACTGCTCTCCGCCAGCATAATGACAGAAGAAAAGATCTATTTGAACAGTGACGGAGCAGATCTAAGAAGCAGAGTACCACGATTCCAATTCTACAGCTTTG
>JACQRY010000190.1 GCA_016206275.1 Nitrososphaerota archaeon | reverse complement strand
TATGGCTGCACTTTGGAGTCTACCTTGGGTGCGAAGTTCTGGGCGTTGAAGCCAACTATAGAGGATTTCCTGATGAAGGCGGAGAGGCATACTCAGGTTGTTTACCCTAAGGATTTGGGATTGATAGCTGTCAAGACGGGGGTTTCATCCGGCTCGATCGTTGTGGAGGCGGGTACAGGAAGCGGTGTGTTGACGGGACTTTTGGCGAATCTTGTTCGCCCCGATGGGCATGTGTATTCTTTTGACAATCGTCCAGAGTTCTTGAAGGTGGCCAGAAAGAGTCTCGAGAAAATAGGTCTATTGCAATATGTGACTCTGACAGAGAAGGACGCGAAGGAAGGCCTCGAAGTCAAGGACGCTGATGTTGGCATCATTGATGTGGGAGACCCATGGAGCCTTGTGAAGCCCTTCTCTGAATGTCTGGCGCCTAGTGCTGTCTTGGCTGCTGTGTCTCCCACTATGAATCAGGTTGAAAAGTTGGTGGCTGAACTATCTTTGCAGGGATTTGTAGATGTAGAAAGTGTCGAGCTTATTCTTAGAGGTTTAGAGGCTAGACCCAACATGACCAGGCCGTCGATGATGATGATTGGTCACACTGCTTACCTGACGTTTGCTAGGAAGACCGTTTTGGAAAACAAATAAAAGCAGAGTTTCCAGTGGCTCTTCGGACATTCTAATTGAACCGTAAAGAAATGCTCGACGATGTATCACTAATACTCTACATGATGCCTTTCATTGCTAGCACTGCTTACGCTTTCTTGTCTGCCCTTCCTACTGGTGTTCCTCTTCCCTTGACTGGCTCTATCTATCTCACCGTGACTAAGAGTCTGGAGGTCTTCCTGATAGGGTTCTCAGGAGTAGTGGCTGGATTGCTCGTGGAGATCTTCGCGGTTCCGAAGGCTGAGAGGTCGCAAGGCCTCGTCAGCGGATCCTCAAGGCTTCAACGTCTGGCCGTAGCGTGCTTCGCATTGGCAGTCATATCGGCGTGGAGCATCCACGGGATTGTACCTAACATATCTTCAATGCTTTCCATCTTTCTTGAAGGAAGATATGCTTTGGTATTTCCCCTGCTAATACTTGCACTGTCGTTCTTGATTTTACCTTCGATTGGCTTAGGAAAACTGCTCAGAGCGTCGCTGATCGATGAGGGCCCAGTAGTATTGGCCCTAATAGCTCCAATCATAATGCTGGTTTTGTGGTTGGCTTCAGCACCTCTCCCACAAGCCTTTGCAGCCTCAATGGCAATCATCATTATCTCGACTATCATCATGATAAATAGAAAGCAATAGACCGCCCTTGTTACAACAAGACCCCTTTTACGACAAAATATGTAAACTGTCTACATACGTTCAGCCGTCCGAACCATCATCCATCTGTGCACTATGACCCATCAGAGATAGTCATCGAGAACCGTGCCTTCACGTGTGGCAGGCTCAGATTTGCGATGCTCCTCTACGGTATCAGGGAAGGCGACTATGCCATATACGCCATCGTAACCCGGAGTTACAGTAATCGTGTTTTTTCTTACGGCTTCAACTGCATTGGCAATCTCTTTGCCTGCTAGGCTGAATATGTCTTGCTGGGGGGCATCCAGCATTACTCTGTATTCTGAGCCAAATCCCTCTATAAGACTGGCATATAGCTGCTGCACCTTCTTAGAGACAGTCGACGACCCCAGTACGGTGGCTAAGAGCTCGTGAAGCGGCATAAGGTGCACGTATCTTGGCGCATCCCTAAGGACAAATCCAATAGGGCGGTCCGCCAGCTCCTCAACTCTCTGCTCCACTCCGAATGTCAATTTCCTTCCGCAACGTGGGCATCGATTACCCTTCTTCAAAGCGTCAGCAGGCGCCAAGGAGACTTGGCAGGCTCTGTGCCCCGTCCAATGATACTTCCCATATTCAGGCCTAGTCTCAATGGTCGAGGTTAACCTACTGTTACCCTCTTTTCTCAGAGAAGAGATCACCTGCCTGTATGAAAGGGCGTCTAACTCAAAGATGTTAGCCTCTCTTCCAAGTCGATGAGGAAGAGGAGAATGACAATCGCTGTTGGAGACCAACACGTAGCGATCTAGTCTGCTAAGCCGCCAGTTCATAGGCGGGTCACTGGATAAACCGGTCTCCAAAGCGTGAATATGGTCTGACTGGTCCTCATAGCACTCTTCGACTGAGTTGAAGCTGTTGTTGGCTCCAAAAATACTGAACCATGGTGTCCACACGTGGGCAGGGAAGATTTCTGCTGAATCGTCCACTTCCTTAACGAACTCGACCAGTTCAGGCGAATCGATGCTGAGTGTCGGTCTTCCATCTGAGTCGATGTTGCCTTTTGTCTTCAATGTGTCTGCTAGCTGAGCAGCTGAATCTAGGTCAGGGAGCAGAATTATGTGATGGATTTTGCGAGTTTTATCGTCCTTGTTGTAGACGGTCGACACTTCAGTTGAGACAAGAAAGTAAGGTTTCTCATCCTTCTGGTTCTTCAAGACATATAATCCGTCTTCATAAGGTTCTAGTTCGTCGTTCATTTCTTTGAGCCATTTTGGGTGAAGAGCATCACCAGTGCCCAAAAGGTCTAAACCTTTGATCCGTGAATTTAGTACAAGGTTTCTAAGGTCCATGGTTTGGCTCGTGGCTGCGCTGAACCGTGAATGTATGTGAAGGTCTGTTATGAGCTTCATTTGAATCGTCTCGGCTTGTGCTTCCTGTGTATCGTCGTGGGTTGATTTAAACTTCGGCGAAATGCGTTAAGCGAAACCTGTTGGCTCATTCTCCAAGTTGAGAATCGTGGCAACAAATAAGTGCGCGCATCGACAATATCTTAGGTGCGATGTTCAACAAAATCCTTGTGGCTATAGATGGTTCCCGAAACGCGTTTCGCGCCCTTGAATATGCTGTCGACTTGGCCAAGAAATACGATGCGTCTATTACCCTGATCCACGTGGTGGAGCGACCTGTTTACCCCTACGTCTATGCGGAAGGGGTTGCCGTTCACGGTGACATTTATGCTACTCTCAGAGAGGAAGGTGAGAAGCTCCTGGCTGAGAAGAAAGAAGAACTCGTCAAGAAGGGTTTGAAAGCAGAAACCAGATTGGTAACAGGTAATCCAGCTGAAGAAGTTTTGAAGACCTCAACTAATCATGATCTTATCGTTATAGGAAGCAGGGGTCTTGGCACGGTGAAAACTTTCCTCTTGGGAAGTGTTTCCACTAAGGTTTCTCAACACGCTAAGAAACCTGTCCTAATCATAAGACCCGCCTAGATCTAATGTGTTTCTGATCCTGCCGTCGAGGATTCCAGACGCAGCCTTAGGATCGATGCTCCAACAGCGACAGCTAGTGCTCCGAATACGACTGCAAGGGAGAGTGCAATGGGAATCTCTATGTGAACTGCTGACAGGAAGAACTTCGCTCCCAGAAAGGCAAGTATGAAGGAAAGCCCTTTGCCAATATATTTGAATTTGAACATAGTGATAGAAATCAAGAAGTAAAGCGATCTTAATCCTACCACAGCGGAGACATTAGATGTATAGGCTAAGAAAAAGTTGTTTGTAATAGCTAGGGCTGCTGGCACAGAGTCGAAGGCGAACATGATATCGCTGCTTTCAATCGCTAGAAGAACGAGTATCAGAGGCGTAAAAACGAGTTTGGAGCCCTTTACGACGAACTTAGAGCCATGGTACTGATCTGTCAGTGGCAATACTTTCTTAGCTAATCTTACGATTGGATTGTCTTTGAGCTCCGCCTTCTCAGCTCCGCCTCTCCACAGCCTTACCCCTGAGTACAGCAATACTGCCCCGAAGATGAACTCCATCCAATAGAATGTTTGAAGGAGCCATAAACCAACCCCTATGAAAGTGGCTCTCATGACTATCGCGCTGATAATTCCTACGTATAGGACAACTGGCTGAGCACGTGGCGGCACTGCAAAATACATGAAAATGATGGCGAAGACGAACAGGTTGTCTACACTCAAGGTGTACTCTAAGGTGTATGCTGCGAAATAGAGTGCTGCTACGTCAGAGCCGAAGCGGAGCGAGATAAATACTCCGAACGCTATTCCGACTGCGATCCATAGAACCACCCACCTAGCTGCTTCCTTAGCTGTTATTGCATGACCGCGTTTGATCCCCGCGATGAGATCCACGAGTATCAAAGGTATGACTACGAAGTGATATGCAATCCAGATCAAGGGTTCAACTTCAAGCACAGCCATGCGGTAATTCCTCTGTTAGCTCTCCGCACCGCACAGTTGATAGTTATTAAAATCACTGTTTACGCAAATGGGTTAAGCTGATGAAACTGTCAATATGCTCTTGCAAGAAAGACAGTTGCCGACGCAGGGTTACCGCAGACTGTGCAAGAACCTGAACCTTTGGCGTCGAAGGGAATGAGGCGAATATCTGCACCCGTATTAGCTTTGACCTTCTCTTCGCAATCCTTGTTGCCGCACCATTGGGCCTTTACAAAGCCGCCTTTCTGTTCAATGATTTTAGTCAGCTCGTCCATCGAACTTGCATTACTGGTCATTTGCTTAAGGCTGATCGAGGACTTCTCAAATAGTGCGCTCTGAATCCCGTCCAGAACGCTCTTCACCTCGTCCTCCAAACCTCGGCTGGACACGCTTTTGCGTTCCCCATTATCTCTTCTAACCAGCATGAACTGGTCTTTCTCCAGATCCTTGGGGCCAACCTCTATCCTCAACGGCACCCCCTTAAGCTCCCATTCGTTATACTTCCAGCCCGGAGTGTACTCCTCGCGATCATCAACATGAACCCTACATCCGTTCTTTCGCAATCTTTCAGCACCTTCCTTGATTTTCTGCATCACCATACTTCTAGCATCATCCTTGTAGTACACAGGCACGAAGACGACTTGAATCGGAGCAACCCTAGGCGGTAGCACCAGCCCTTTATCATCTCCATGCATCATGATCAAAGCCCCGATCAGTCTCCATGATACACCCCAAGACGTCTGCCACGCAAAATGCTGCTTCTCGTCTTTCCCTAGAAACTTGATTTCGAAAGGCTTGGAGAAGTTCTGTCCCAAGTTGTGGGAGGTGCCCATTTGAAGAGCCTTGCCGTCAGGCATCATTGACTCTAAAGTGGTGGTGTATAATGCGCCTACAAACTTCTCTTTCTCAGACTTGGTTCCCCTTAGAGCTGGGATTGCCAGATGCTCCTCGATCAGCTTCCTGTAAATCTCCAGTATACGCATCACCTCTTCATCAGCTTCCTCCTTAGTAGCGTGAACGGTATGTCCCTCCTGCCACAGGAATTCCGATGTACGCAAGAAGGGCTTTGTCGACTTGATCTCCGCCCTCAGCACAGAGTTCCACAGGTTTATTAGAACTGGGAGATCCCTCCAGCTCCTAACCCATCTAGCGTAGAAATCGTAGATTATGGTCTCAGAAGTTGGTCTAACAACTAGTCTCTCTGAAAGCTCGTTGTTGCCTGCATGGGTAACCCAGAAGACTTCTGGTGTGAAGCCCTCAAAATGCTCCGCTTCTCTTCTGAGTAGGGTTTCAGGTATCAGGGTGGGAAAATAGGCGTTAACGTGACCAGTTGCTTTGAAACCATCATCCAGCACTTGCCTGATCTGCTCCCAGATCGCGTATCCAAAGGGGCGTAGGGCAATGAAGCCCTTGGCTGCAGCGTAATCGGCAAGCTCAGCCTTCAAAACCACTTGAGTATACCATTCAGAGAAATCCTCAGACCTCTTAACCGAAACGCCGAGATCTTTCCGACTCAATCCAAATCCACCAAATCCAAATCAGTCAGCTAATAACGTCAGGTTATAGCCGCTAAACAGAATGACATTTTAACCAAACGCTCATCAACCAAATTTTGAACTGCTGCAACAATGGGATTAAAATCATTTGCGCAAATACTCCGTCGACGCTAAGCCTTAACTTCAGTTACTTTCTTGTGGAGGGTCTCTGCTTCCTTCACCACTGTGCCCCTTCTTGTAATCTTGGCTAATCCGACCTTGTTCACGCCAGACGAAGCCATTGTGCCAGCTAAGCAAGCAGCCCAAACAGGATCTTTCTCGCGCAGGAACTCCGCCATGAAGGCACCTGCAAAAATGTCTCCTGTACCGGTTGTATCAACAATGTCATTGACTTGTCTGACAGGAATCTGATAGATGTGCTTCTTATGCAACAGCAGGATAGGTTTACTGCCCCTGGTTCCTATCACAATCTCTGGGCCGCTCCGAGCCAAAACCTTGAGTGCGTTTACCATATTGTTCATCCCCGTGTATGCATAAGCTTCGTCCTCGTCAACTTTCAGTATCTGAGCAAACTTCAAAGCATCAAAGCTCTGACGCTTCAAGACGCATCTTCCATCCTTCCCAAAAGATCTAAGAAAACCTTGAGGATCAAGGTAAATCACAGGAAATCGGTTTGCAGCTTCCTCCAAAAATTTCATTGAGATCTCTCCTGCAACTGGGCTTACGAGCATACCCGCTGCCTCTAACCCTTTGATCTGGTCTGGCGACAACTCTTCGCATTGCTTGACGAGAAAGAGTATTCGTTTATCACGATGCAACATGATTCTAAACCGGGTCGTCGGTTGAGTTAGCGATCTTGAGCTCGACGCAAACTTCAACTGGTTTCTTACAAGCCAGAGATAATACTCCTCTGGAAAATCCACTCCAAACTTGGTGACTAAAGTAACGTTTGCACCAAGGTTTTTGGCTGCGAGCCCCGCATAGCAAGGCGGGCCACCTAGCAGGGTTTCGGTCTGCCCTTCTTCCCTTATCACGCTGTCTATGACTATGTGTCCCGCCACTAGGAGATGTTTCGAGGTCATGGCGCAGTTTCGCCGCTCAACGATAGAGTGTCTGATGCGAATTGATAAGTGCGTTGTTAAGGAGCATTCTTTTAAAGAAGTGAGTTCAGGAGACAACTCGGAGAGCTGGAGTGTCCAAGAAAAGAAAGAGCAGGGGGCGCGCCAAAGGAGGAAAAGGCCACTCTGATATGGTGCAGTGCAGCAGATGTGGGTCCTTGGTACCTAGAGACAAAGCGAAGAAGCTAACTTCTAGAGTATCATTGGTGGAGCCAACTCTGGCTAGAGAACTCAGGTCTGCGGGCGCGTACATAGCTGCCCCACTCACGATAAAATACTACTGTGTCTCATGTGCTGTCCACTATGGCCTAGTCAGGGTGCGCGCGAAAGCGGAACGGCGACTCAGATAAGAGAACGACTCGGAACGCAATCTTTCCTCAGCACGGCATAGTTGAGCCTAAGCTACCGTCCGGGCAACATGGATCAATCTATGTAGAAAAGTAACTGCTGCGAGTAGCGCCACCGCGATAACTCCAATCTCCACCATGTTAACCATGCTTATGGCTACTAGAACCAATATTCTTTCAGCTCGTTCGCCAACTCCAATGCCAGCCATCTTCACGCCCAGTGCTTCACCTCTGGCACGTGAGTAGCTTACCATCATAGACAGCGACAACGCAATCAGAACATAGAGGGGACTAGAGTCTCCTCCCCAAATTATGCCGGTGAAAACGACTATCTCAGCAAGCCTGTCTATGGTAGAATCAAGGAAGGCTCCTTTCGCCGATACTTTGCCCATGAGTCTGGCAACGCTGCCGTCAACCATATCAAGAAACCCGGATGAAAGTAGGAAGAGGGCTGCAAGGACTTGACCTCCAGGTAAAAGCTTGGCGTACGCAGCGCCCGATAATCCAGCTAGAAGCAGCCCGGTGAGTGTCCAGCCTGTCGGGGGGATCTTTGTGCGGGCTGCTCCTCTTCCGATCTTCTCCATAGCCGGCTCGATGCTTTTCCTGATCTTGTTGAGCAATCGCTTTGTCTGTTGAAGCGTCATCATTCAGGATATATATAGGGGGCGGAGGGTAAGTAGGAAGACTCGTCTTGGGTAAGGTTGGAAAAGGAGTTACCTGCTCCGTATCTAATTGCGGTAACCCTGCTACCCGATCCATGAGTGTGCAGAACCTGTCTTCGACGAGCCTGAAGGTTAATACTGAAGGTAGACGAGCTTACCTCTGCGACACTCACTTTAAGGCTTGGAAGAAAGAGACCAAGAAAAGTAGGGAAACGGATCGGCTCAGATACTGACAGAGTTTACTCGGGTTGATTAGCATTGAGGATTCTTCAGCTGCACTGCGACTTTGTCGAATATGAACCTGTGAAGAAAGAGATCGAGCAAGCCGAGGCTGCTGAAACGAAAGTCACTAGGCTTGACGATGTTGTAGCGCTTTTTGTGAGCATGGAGAAAGGCGATGACGATGCCTTGATCGCCAGAGCAGCAGGCGAGGTGAGAGAGTCGTTGAAAAGGATTGGGGCTCAGCGAATTCTTGTGTATCCCTATTCACATTTGAGCAGTAGTCTTGCTTCTCCTCCGGATGCTCTGCGTCTAGTTCAGAGCATGACGTTGCTGTTTCAAGACGCGAGGTTAGAGGTTTTTAGGGCTCCTTTCGGCTGGACTAAGGCCTTCACCGTCAAGGTTAAGGGGCATCCGTTGGCTGAGCAGTCTAAGACCTTTACTTCGGGTCAAGCGGTGGAGGCTGAGACCGTCTCTAAGGCGTTGAAGGCTGAGGAGAAGCTAGTCTCCACGTACCATGTCCTCACTCAGGACGGGGAGATGACCGCTGTCAAAGACTTCGATTTCTCACGCTACTCTAATCTTGAGAAGCTGGCGAAATACGAAATGACGAAAGTGAGGGCAGCTGCTGAACAGCCGCCCCATGTGGATTTGATGAAGAGGCTGAGCCTAGTTGACTATGAGGCAGGATCAGACCCAGGTAATCTTCGTTTCTACCCTAAGGGAAGGATGATTAAGTCGCTGCTGGAGCAGTATGTTTCAAGCAGGGTAAGAGATTACGGTGGCATTGAGGTTGAGACTCCTATTATGTATGATATGAAGCACCCTGCTCTGGCCGATTATTTACACAGGTTTCCCGCCAGACAGTACCAGATCAAGTCTGAAGACAAAGATCTATTCCTTAGGTTCAGTGCTTGCTTCGGTCAGTTTCTGATGGCTAAGGATGCCCAGCTCTCTTACAGGCATCTTCCTCTCAGGCTCTACGAGTTGACTAGGTACAGTTTCAGGAGAGAGAAGAGTGGTGAGTTGGTTGGGTTGAGGAGACTTAGAGCGTTTACTATGCCTGACTGCCATGCTATTTGCGCCAATCTTGAGCAGGCTAAGGGAGAGCTTCTAACAAGATTCCAGCTCTCCAAGAGCGTTTTGACTGATATTGGCTTGGACGCAGAGGATTACGAATTGGCTATACGCTTCACAGAAGATTTCTACAGGGAGAACGAGGCCTTCATCAAAGATGTGATAAAGATGCACGGTCGGCCTGTTCTTGTAGAGATGTGGAAGGAACGCTTCTTCTACTTTGTTTTGAAATGGGAGTTCAACTTCATCGACAATCAAGGTAAAGCTTCAGCTCTATCAACAGATCAAATCGACGTGGAGAACGCTAAGAGGTATGGGATAACTTTTGTAGACACAGATGGTTCCTCCAAATACCCCATAATTCTCCACAACTCTCCGAGCGGAGCCATAGAACGATGCATCTACGCTCTTTTAGAGAAGGCTCACCATCAGACGGTTTCCAAACAAGTGCCCATCCTACCGATTTGGCTTAGCCCTACACATGTAAGGTTCATACCCATAGGAAGAGACTACTTTGATCACGTAGACGCAATGGCAAAGGAGCTGGAGTCCTATAGTGTGAGAGTGGATATCGACGACAGGGAGGAAACTGTAGGTAAGCGGGTTAGAGAGGCTGAGCGGGAATGGATTCCCTACATTATTGTATTCGGAGAGAAAGAAGCGTCCTCATCAAAGATCCCTGTTAGAGACAGGGCGAGTGGAAAACTGAGGGAAATGTCGGTAGCGGAACTTGGTCAGGAGATTAAGCTGAGTCTTGAAGGAAAAGCATTGATGAAGCTACCACTTCCTCGAATGGTGTCGGTAAGGCCACAGTTTTCATCTTAGTCCTCGCGGCGATACTGTTAGAGATTCTGAATAGATGCCTTGTTTCTCTAGTGAGTGGGGGAAGGTGATCGAGATGGGGCAGAAAGACGCCTCTCTCAATATAGAGTCAGTGTGGTCTTTGCCACCGTTACTGAAGTCTAGTAAAGTCTATCTTACTTACTTAGTTAAAAACAACTACCAACCATAAATACTGGGCAGTGCGACTAATACCGCTATGGAAGTTAAGGAACTCGGTCATATTGTGCTCTATGTACGTGACTTGGAGCGTTCAACGCGGTTCTATGGTGAGCTGCTTGGTTGGCGTGAAATTGCGCAAATTGGACGACAAGGCGCGATCTTCTCCTCTGGCCGAACCCATCATGAGCTTTTGCTTCTAGAAGTTGGTGGGGATGCCGCTCCTATTCCTGAGGGCAGGCGAATAGGCCTCTACCACTTTGGTCTAAAAATAGGGGAGACTGACGACGAGCTCAGAGAAGCTCTTGCTAAATTGAAGGCCGCAGGAGTTGAAATCGGCGGAACGGCGGATCATACAGTCACCCACAGTATTTACATACGGGATCCTGATGGAAACGAAGTTGAATTGTACATAGACGTGCAACCGCCAGTTTGGAAGAAAAATCCTGAAGCCGTATTGTCACCCACGCGTCCACTACGACTCTAGAACTCCATCTTTCTACCAAACCACGTTTTCCAAACATAGTGTTCTCTGCATTAGGAATGGAGACAGTTGGCCGCGAGCCTTTTTGGATATCTTTAGTCTCGTATCGACCTAGCCCTAAACTGTCTTCAGCAGGTTAGCCGCGTCTTGCACACGCATCGCAGCATGCTCAGTTACATCGCTTTCACCTTGGAAAAATGATCGTCCAACCCCAGCCGCAGCTTATCATCTTAACCAAGGCCCCAAGACAGGCGAGAAACTCTGAGAGGATTTACCTCAAATGTTAGGACCAAGTCCAATAATGTAGTCTAAACAATTTTAAGAAAGGACACATCTGAATGTTAAGAAATATCTGCAGGCTGAGTTTATCTCCCTTTTTCAAGGACAACTAGACAGGCAAGTTCAGCTAATAGCCTAGCTGCAGCTGTGGATGCGGCACCGTTATCGTAGTGAGGAATAAGCTCTACAATATCGAAGCCAGCTATATGCTTATCCTTCAACGCGTAGATCATTTCAAGCATCTGATGTGTGGAGAGACCGCCAGGCTCAGGGTTTCCCACTCCAGGAGCATAGGCCGGATCAATAACATCCAAGTCGATGCTCACATAGACGTTCTGGAAGTCTTTCACCGCTTCTTTCAACAATTCCTCTGGGTGAGGGCTCCTGAAGATCTTCTCACATGTTATTGCACTTATCGTCTCTTTCTCCACGAAACTCCATTCTTCAGCGCAGGCAGCTCTGGCGCCCACATGGATCACTTTGTCTCTACCTCTCTTCTCGATTATGCGTCGCAGACATGTGGCATGCATTAGGCTGAGCTCTGAATACTCGTTACGCATATCGAAGTGAGCGTCAAAATAGACTATGCACGCATCCTTAGGCATGGCCAAGAAAGAACCGTAGGTTAGAGTATGCTCTCCCCCGAGTATGGCTGGAATTTTACCTTCGTCAACCAATTCTCCCACCACTTTCTCCACCGCAGACGCCATCCGGTCTATGTTGGCTGTGTGATACAGGTTCCCCAAGTCTTCAATGCTTTGGCTTTCGAGATCGACCTTGAGTCGATGAGAATAGATCTCTATGTTCAGGAACGCTTCTCGAATAGCGTTGGGTCCGAATCGTGAACCAGTGCGATAGGTAGAGGAGGAGTCAAAGGGCACTCCGAATATGCTTACCGCAGGCGGAGCCCCAGACTTGACGTATGTGACCATGGGTTGAGGCGTTACCAAAAGTTCCCTGTAGCTCAAGGTGTGGTGTCCACAGATTAGGGCTGCATCTTAAAGTTGACAGTTAAGTGTTGCCTTAACTGCTGGAACCCCAGAAGAAATCTTCTAGCTTAGTCGCGCCAAGAATTTCGTCAAACTCGTATCCTAGTGAGTCCAAGAGCTGGTCGAAGGTGCTTCTCAAATGGTCAATATATTTCTCTGAATCTACTTCCTCAGGCCTAGCCATGGAGACAGGCTTAACACCGGGAGGAGTCGTGGTCTTCACGTAGGACACGATGTCCCCTGCCTTGACCTCCTTACCTTTGCTCCTTAGGAGCATAGCTGCCCGGACATGTTGAGGAGTAGAGTCGACGAACCGCTCTATGGGTTTGCCCATCATGACGTTGAAGGCAAGGTCTTCAAGCGGGAGCTTCTTCTCTCTTAGTGCAGTGTATGTGCCTTTGAGTTTATGTTTGATGTCTTCTCTGGCTTTCTCGAAATCTCCTTCCGACTTTACCTGACTCAGAATGTTGATCGAGTCGTAGAAAGCCTTCTTGATGACTGGTGGGATATGGCTCTTCTTGCCTGTCAACCCCTTTATGTCTACGTTTCCATCAGGGAGCACACCCATGTAGTTCTTCTTTCTTTCGCTGAAAGCCACGTATCGATATGACTTGTCTATGTCTAGTTCGATTCCCAGCTCTTTGTCAGCCCAGTGGGTTATTGTTTCTATTTGCTCTGGGTTGGGGCTCTTTAAGAACAGCGAGTCAGTATCACCGTAGACTACTTCTATGCCTAGTTCCGTGCACTTCTCGATGGTGCGAGTGATCACGTGTCTACCTAAGGCTGCGGTAGCGTCAGCCACACTGATGTCATACAGGGGGAAGATCTCTGCGCCCATCACGCCGTAACTCGCGTTGAGAATAACCTTTAGCGCTTGGGAGACAATATTGAAGAGCTCCCTTTCATTTGGACCTAGAGTCTTGAGCTTTGCCAACGGCTTATAGTAGCCGACTCTAAGATCCCTCAGAGAACCTATTACAAGAGATGTGAGCCCGGTCCTCTTCTTACATACCCAATGCTCAGTGCCAGGTAGAATATTGGAGCGACACTCATCATGGTAACAGCGAACAGTCTCATAAGAAAGATTGTACACCTTCATGATACTGGGATATAGGCTCGCAAAATCCAGCACAGCCACATTAAAGTGAACCCCTGTCTTAGGATCCACTACGAGGGCGCCCTTATACTTCTTGCCTTTGATTACTGGAGCAGAAACATCTCCTCCTATTGCGTCCAGCTCTTCTCTTTTAGGGATTAAGGCGCCTACACGGCGATGCTCGTAGTACAGCATGCTTCTGATCCAGTTTGACACTGCGAGCCTCGAAACATCGTCGAGCGGCATCTTTGCTACTCTCATTATGACGAGGAGCAGTTTCATGAGTAGGTCATCGTTGAAAGCAGTGAGCTTGTAGGTGATCACAGAGTCGTTAAGACAGTACTTGGCGAGCTGCGTTAACGGGAGATTTCCGATAAGGCCTTCGAACTCTATCTTGGATTCGTTGATCAGAGCCTCAGTGATTCCGCCAAGGGTATGTTCAGAGTATTTGTTGCCGAAAGCGTAGATCTGTATTGATCTGTTGATGAATGTTTTGTAGAGATCGATGTGGACACCTTTCTTGACGTACGTTACATTATTACCGAGGCTTATGGACACTTTCTCCTTATCTATCCTCAGATTAGATGCCCTATGGTAAAGGTAGGGCAAGTCAAATTCGTCTCCGTTAAACGTAACTAGAATGGGGTAATCATCTATCTGCTTAAAGACATCCTCAAGCAGCTTTTCCTCTCTGTTAAACATCCTGAGGTCGACGTCTTCTCCGAGTTTAAGGTCGCCCTTCTCCACCTGATCACGTTCAAGGAGGAAGACTGTTTTGGTGCCGTCACTGGCTACGGTTGAAACGCATATGACTTGGTAATCCGCCTTATCAGGGTCAGGTATCCTGTTCTCTTCAGGAGAATAGACCTCAATGTCGAGGGCAAGTCTCCGCAGATCCGGCAGAGGCTGACTCAGAAGGCTGGCCCATTCAGAGATATGCTGCTTGAACTCAGGATGAGCCGAATCCAGAATCTTTCTCAGCTTCTCCTTGAGCTGCTCAGGAACCTCGTACCTGATGGGGGTTATATGGCCATCTTCAACTTCGTAGAATGTTCCAGGGATAAGCCGATTATCATACAGGTAGTTTTCATAATACTTGATGTCAGCCTCCCATGCTTCAATAGTATTGCGTATGCTTTGCTGCGAAGATGATCCACCTATCGCTAATGGATCGGTAGCGATGATCTTTGTTACAGTGATCTTGGAGTCGTGCAGAAGGTCAAGCTTCTCCTCTTCCCTAAGGTCTACAACGTCAGGTCTAGTTCTCAGATCTTTCAGTTCGCTGACTGTAAGCTTTGAATAGCAGTATGGCTTATGATCAGTATTGTCGGTCCAAAGCTGAATAGTGTTGGAGTCGGTGTCGTAGAACTTTAGGACTGCTTTCTTAGATTCTCCATCGTAGGTCGCCGAGATGAGGAGACGAGCCGTCGTCTTTGGATTATTATGGGCGTCAAGACTGCTTTGCAACACTGTTACTGACCCTCTCCCCCACATCCATAGATTGCTGCCATCAAGCCTAAAGCTGCAATATAGTCTTTGTTAAGCTTGGCCCGAGAGCAAATTAGATTTCACCGAACTTTTCATGGCCTCCACATTTGTAGCTTGTATAGACAGATTCGGAAAGGATAATAATTGATCCAATTAGGGGACACAAGAAGAAGGTAACCGTATAACATGCTGGGCCTCTCTCCTAAGATAATCATTTCTGGGTCTTTCATCGTCATAGGTGTCATCTGGCTTGGATCAGCGTTTTTAGGGGAAGGGCCGGTGCAATTAATCCTACCTGGGCTAGCAAGTCTGCTGACAGGAACAGTTTTGCTGCGCAAGAAGACAAGATGGGCCAAACCGCTCATGATCGCTACCAATCTGTACAACTTGGTTATCTTGGCTTACCAAGCCTTCGCATCTTACGTGATCCTAGTGGTAGGCGTGACAGTGTTTGGCAGCATAGCTCTGGTTGCTTACACGCTTGCAACCCTATTCTTCCTATGGCTATTATTCTACAGCAGTTTCAAGCTGGGGGAAGAGGCTTCCTCTCCCTCTCCAACCTCATAATGAAATAGAGACTGTATAGACTCATCACGAATATAGACGAAAAGAATTTCGTGGCGAAAACTAGGTTCCACGGAGTCTGAGGATTAGGGAAAATGTTGGCAAGTACGTCAGGGTTGATTGTGCCTCTAATGGCCTGAAAAGTCATCAAGCTGCCCCAGATGGTGAAGTTGAAGTAAACTTCGTATCCTGCGATCGCGGCTACCACGAAAGCTAAAAGCTTACCAACATTGATAGCCCCCAAAGGCAGCCTCGACAGTCTCCCTCTGTATGATTCAAGGAAGGTGAACCAGAACGTGATAATCGCGATGTACAGCCAGGTGACAGGTTTGGCGTAGATAGGGAAATACTCTGGCCCCGGAAACTCGAAAGGGTCACCTGTAGGCAGAGCTACTAATATTTCTCCAACTGCCTCATAGCCAAAGTAGAGGGTTCCAAAAACTGCGTAAAGCGCTAGAAAAATCACTACGGCGGCTGAGGCGAACATCAAGACTCGATAAATTCGTTCAGATCTTGTGTCACCCAAAAGCTTAGTCAACCTGACCCCCCTCTCAATGACGGCGTCATGTGTCCAGTGTAAAAACTTTCTTATCCAATTAGCAAAACCCTTTAAGACGCTACTCGAACCGTCGCGTTGACGTGGATCTCGAGAAGAGGCTTGACCTGATCTCTAAGCCTCCTACCGAAGAGGTCGTCACCCAAGAAGAGCTTAGACACGTTCTCGAAACAGTATCCCATCCTAAACATTACATAGGCCTCGAGATCTCAGGTCTACTGCATCTTGGAAGCCTAGTGCTCACAGGATTCAAGATCAGAGACCTCTTGGAGGCGGGGATTAACTGCACCGTCTTCTTGGCCGACTGGCATAGTTACATCAATAACAAGTTTGGAGCAGACTGGAATAAGATCAAAGAAGCCTCAAGATACTACGAGGAGGCCTTCAAGACCTTCTGCCCGGGTGCGAAGATTGTCTTAGGCTCAGACCTATATTCCAACAACAATGATTATTGGCGTGACCTTGTTCGCTTCAGCAAGCAGATAACTCTGGCCAGAGCAACCAGATGCTTGACCATAATGGGGCGAAGCGAGAGAGAGAAACTGGACTTCTCGCAATACCTGTATCCGCCTATGCAATCAGTCGACATCCACGCTATGGATCTCGACATTGCTCACTCGGGGATGGATCAGAGGAAGGTGCATATGCTGGCTAGGGAAGCGTTTCCTCGCCTCGGGTGGAAGGTTCCCGTGGCAGTGCATCACCATCTTCTTCCTGGGTTGTCTGAGCCTGTCGGCTTGGGGCTTGAGGAAGACGCGGGGACGGATAAGATTGTTTCTAGTAAAATGAGTAAGTCGAAGCCTTGGACAGCCATCTTTATCCACGACAAGGAAGATGAGGTTCGAAGTAAGCTGAAAAGGGCTTGGTGCCCAGAGGGAATCGTTGGTAATAACCCCGTTCTCGACTTGGCGAAACACTTGGTTTTTCATCAGAAAGATGTCTTAGAGGTGGAGCGACCTTCAAAGTTTGGCGGAGCCATATCTTTTGATGGCTATGGGGTGCTCGAGACTGCTTACATGGAGAAGAAGGTTCATCCTGCTGACTTGAAGGCTGCGGTGGCAAGAGAAGTTGATGCCATAATATCT
>JACQRY010000189.1 GCA_016206275.1 Nitrososphaerota archaeon | reverse complement strand
GTCTATGGCGGGTTTTATGGCAAGGGGCTTAATGACCCTGTGAGCATCAGCCTTTCTGACTTTTATCATCCTAAGGACCTCCTTGTTCAATACTACGATCTGCTCTTCAGTAGGGTACTGCACGACCGCTGTGACCATGATCGTCTCTGCATGCCTATGTTATAGATTGTGTTGTTTATGGTCCGATAAAATGCTGCTAAATTGGTTAAGCCGGCAAACAGACTGGTATGCACTTTTCCCTGTATTAGTTACTTCCCCTTTTTCTAAAGAACCCAATCCAGCGTTTTGACTTGGGAATGATCTGGTTGCACGGGGGAATAAGGAGAGAAGGGTTTAGAGCGTGATCTTTGTTATGATTGTTATTTTCCTTTTTTGTAACTATTAGGGAGCTTTGCAGAACCATGTGTATACTGCGGGACAAGCATAACTATCAGCCCACCTCCAGACATGTTACAAGAAAAACTAACCGCAAGACATTATAACCGAATAAAACGGGAGAAATCTGTGAACAACAATCAGCTATTCCCAGTTACAGTCGTAGGCAGCTGGCCCCGCCCCTCATCGCTCCTCAACGCTCTACGAAAACGTCAAGCAGGAGAAATATCCTTCGAAGAATTCAACAAAACAGCAGACGACGCAGTCCTAGAAGCCATCAAACACCAGGAAGAAGCCGGCGTCGACATTGTGAGCGACGGTGAACAACGCCGCGACAACTTCTACTCCTTCGTCACTGAAAAACTCGACGGAGTCAAACTCATGACAATGTCGCAGCTACTGGATCACATGAAAGACAGAGCAAGCTTCGAAGAAACCCTAAGAGCCTTGGATGTACCAGCCTTCGCTATGAAGAGCCCAGTAGCGACCAGCAAAGTTCAGCGCCGCCAAAACCTCGCATTGGATGAATTAGAGTTTCTCAAGAAGCATACAAAGATGCAGACAAAGATCCCGCTCCCCGGCCCCTATATGCTCACCAGATCAAGCTGGTTCCCGGACCTCTCCGACTCTACATATCCCTCAATAGAAGACCTTGGTCGAGAAATGACGAGTATTCTTAGAGAAGAGATCATAGCCCTCAAACAAAACGGAGCAGATTTCATACAACTGGACGAACCAGTTCTCAGCCAAATCGTCTATGGATCGGAAGGAGCCGAGACATTCATGTGTGCTGCCCTTGCCTCGCGAAGAGACCCCACCGAGGAACTGAAATACGCCCTTGAGCTCGTGAACAGAACACTCCAAGGAATCTCAGGCGTAAAGATCGGCGTCCATGTGTGTCGCGGAAACTGGAGTAGAAAGGAAGATGTCCTCCTAAAAGGTAATTACGGTCCCCTTCTACCCTATCTGATGGAGATGAAAGTGGACCAACTAGTCCTAGAATTTGCAACCCCGAGAGCAGGAGAGCTGGAAGTATTCAAGGAATACGACGAGGAGAAGGAGATCGGGCTCGGCGTAGTGAACCCCCGAAGCTCTGAAATAGAATCCCCGGAAACCATAGTATCCAAGGTGCGCGAAGCCACCAAGTATTTCGAGCCTTCCCAAATCTACCTGAACCCAGACTGCGGCTTCGGAACATTCGCCGAGAGACCGGTAAACGATGCTCAGACAGCATCTTCAAAGCTGCACGCCATCGCCGTCGCTGCGCAAAAACTAAGAAAAGAATACGGTGACGGAGGGAGAAGCTAGACATGAGCTCCAATCTCAACGGCCTCGACCCCATAAAAATTAAGAAATTCGTAAGCGATATCAAAGGCAACTCTGCTACAGCCAAATCCGTCAACGGACCTTGGCTGTCAAGGGTACGCTGGCAAGGCGGACTGAAATCGAAAGCCTATATGAGGACCCATGCAGTTAACTTCGACGAGCCTGAAGGCTTGGGCGCAACAGACACCGCAGCCAGCGCCCACGAGCATCTACTCTCAGCAGTAGGCGGATGCATGATGACCGGATTCATCTTCCAAGCTACATTAAAAGGCATCAAGATCTATGATTGTGAGATCGCTCTTGAGGGAACCTTCGGCGACATACGCAACTGGGCAGGATTAACCGATGAAAGCACCCCTGGCT
>JACQRY010000175.1 GCA_016206275.1 Nitrososphaerota archaeon | reverse complement strand
TGAAGCAAGTTTTTCGTATCCACTTTTAGCCCTAACTCTTCACCTCCTTATCAATCGTTTAGAGAAGGGGGCCGCAAAAAATATGGTGCCTTGCTGATGCAAGGCCATTTGGTTTATGCCTTCTTTCTTCTGGTGAAGAGAACTCCAGCTATTACTACTAACACTACACCTATGCCTATTGCTGCGTAGGATATCGGACTGATTGTTTCTACGGTGACGGTCTTGGTAGTTTCCTTACCTGGTACTTCCTTTATGATTTCTTTGACGACTTCCTTGACGACCTCCTTTGTGATTACCTGAGGCTCTGGGAGTTTATCCTGCAAGCCATAGACCATGAGTGCACCGGGTATTCCAAGTCCTGTCCCACCCGTAGAGCCACCGCCCATGAGCTGGAATACTCGTATCTTCCCGCTGGCCGTGGCACCTATTGTAGGTGGTATAGCCAGACTGATCCCCAAGTTCCGCGTAGTTAGCAGTTTACCAGTATCCGCATCAAGCATGTATAGAGTTCCGTCATTGCTCGCTATGTAGAACACTCCACCGCTTGTGATTCCTCCCATGCGTTGAGACTGAGGCAGGAAGAAACTCCATCTCTCCTTGCCCGTAGCCGCATCCACCGCATAGAAGGTCGTGTTCGCGCGCCTAGTTTCTGGAGCCGGCAGCCCAACTCTGCCGAGGCCAGCACCTAATTCAGCTGGACTAACCCTCAGGTAACTCCAGCTCTGCACAGCTCTCGTGTAGATGGTCTTTCCGTCAAATGCTATGTCAGTTGACCCAGCTGAACCGCTCTGCCAGAAAGCATCCTTTGACGGATAGTTCATCCACGGCAAAGTTAGCATATTCGGGTTTCGAGGGTCCCAACAACCGATGATGCTACGCTCTTTCGGTCCAACGCACCCCCCTAACTTGCTGTTTTCATGCATCGGGGTCCATTCGTTTCTTATAATGTTCGGTGGGTAGAAATACCATACCAACTCCCCCGTTGCAGCGTCGAACGCATGCAGTATTCCTGTCTTGCAGTTCTTGAAGATGACCTTCCTAGCGCCTATATTTCCAAGCACTGTATTGTAGTTGCAATCCCAGTCCCAGATGTCATGTGCTAGAGATTGGTGGGCCCAGACAAGCCTTCCGTCTTTGGCATCAATGGCAACTATGGTATTTGAGAAGAGATTCGGTCCAGGTCTATATGTTGCATTCCAGTCTATTGTAGGCTGGCTCGTAGCCATGTAAACGTATCCCGTATCCTCGTCAACAGACATCTGTCCCCAGACAGATCCTGCCCCGGATGACGTAGCCTGCAATTTGAAGGGCCCCAGATTCCAGTCAATAAGCCCCATATCCCCCCAATCGTTCCTAAGAAGATCCCGAGGAATATCACATGAAGATATGCTCTGAATCCATATTCTCCTGCAGTTATCGACGAGATACTGTCCCCAAGCATTTCTTTCTGGGCTTCCAAGTGGCGCCGCTGGCGGCACCGTGAACGCTAGCCATTTCCTCTTAAGAAAATTCGGCCCCTGGGTCATATCGTATCCAGCAATAAATCCTCTTCCTGAGAATCCATCGACAGGCCCCATTGGGTAGACAAGTGTGTTGCCCTTATGGTAGATCATAGGCGGGTATGTAACCGGTGTGGCGTATAGGCCCTTGTTGCCTGGTATATCGGCGCATGTGTCTTTTATCGTCCAAGCAGTCTTACCCGTCAGAGCGTCTACCGCGTAGATATCACAGAGAATACCATGGACGACTATCCAACCGCTCATATAGTAAATTGCATGCGTATGCCCGAAAGACCTGCCAATGGGTAACTTATCAGGCCTAAGCGCTGGGTCGTAGTTCAGGGTGCCCGCGTCAGCTTCATACTGATTGGTCCAGAGAACTTTGCCGGTCTCGGCGTCGAGGGCAACAATTGTGTAAGCTCCTGTTAGAAAGTAGACTATACCGTCGACAATTAGAGGAGCAGTGATAGACCCTTCCTGTATTGGTGCACGCGCAGGATCAGCGACATAACCTGCCCCCTTAATTTTGCTCCCCACACTTGCTGCCGTAGGGAGCGGATAGACCCATTTAATCTCCAGTAGGTGTACATTACCCTTATTGATTTGTGTTTGAGGGTTATAATTGGTTGCATGAGAGTCATGGTTAACATACTCCCAGTTTCTCTGTTCCCTAGGAAGTTGGGCCTGAGCCTGTGCAGATGCACGAGGAGTGGTTGGAATAGCTGCGAACATTGTGCTCGAAACCAGTATTGATATTACAGAAACCGATAACAACAGCCATCTGCTATTGATCATTGACCGAGACAGCCGATTCCTAGTATAAATTAATTACCCTAATATATCGGGTTTTTTCTTCGTCAACTGTCGAGGAAAATGTGGTCGAAAGTGCTCGAATATTACGAGGTTCAAATTCACATGAATGGCTGTTGACTGTGAAAGTGAAGCCACCCCTGAGCCGAAACAATATGATTTCCCATAATATT
>JACQRY010000174.1 GCA_016206275.1 Nitrososphaerota archaeon | reverse complement strand
TGCTTCAAGAGGTCTACGATATGGGCGAAAGGTATGTTGAAGCCTCTAAACGCCTTGTTCCACCAGGGAACATAGGGCCGTTTTGCATCGAAGGAGTGTACGACAAGGATGGTAGATTCGTATCCTTCGAGTTCTCAGCCAGGATAGTGGCTGGCACAAACCTCTACGTGGATGGCTCTCCCTACTCCATTCTAACTCACGGGGAGTCTATGAGTATGGGGCGTAGAATCGCGAAGGAAATCCGTAGAGGAACTAAAGAACGTAAACTTGACGCGTTGATCACGTAGACTCTCGCTGGCTCAAGCCTGCGGCCCTGAGGAGCTGCTTCAACCTCTCCGGATCCTTGATGCTCAAAACCCGTGATCTCCCCACCTCATAGATCTCGATGAGCTTAGTCTTCTCCAATGTCTCCACGTGCCTGTAGCATGCAGCATAGTCGATGCCGAGTTGCTTTGATACTGCTTTGATGTGGAGAGGCCGCTTAGTCTCGGAGAGGAAGAATAACATCCTGAGCCTAGTAGGGCTTGAAAGGGCTCCAAAAACGCTGGAAACTCGTTCAAGGTCTCCATGGGAATCCGATTGCACTGCTCCTCCCTTTACCAGTTTGTATGACCTGAACCCATCTAAATTATGACTAAATAAATAAGCTTATGCGTCAACCTATTTTCCTGTCTTGTCCTTTCCACGACTCGCCTAAGTGTTCAACCGATTCATTGCCAAGTCTCCGTCCCTTGTTCGGTTAACAAGGTCTAGTAATTTCTCTTCGTCGTAGCCGAAAGGTTGGAGGATAGTTGAAACGCCTCTCACCAGGAGTTCGATATACCTGTC
Source organism: Nitrososphaerota archaeon (assembly GCA_016206275.1). GTDB lineage: Archaea > Thermoproteota > Nitrososphaeria > Nitrososphaerales > JACQRY01 > JACQRY01. The sequence goes on along the minus strand of JACQRY010000174.1, from coordinate 6,171 downwards.
TCTGTCATATCTGATAGAGGAATCTACCAACTGGATTGGTCTGACTTTTTCTTTCGGATCATTCGAAGCGAACTTTGTTATGATGTATGAGACAGATTGTCCAGCCCTTAGTTCTAACCCTTCTTCTGCTAGTTGCCTTATCGCAGCCACCTGGGGTAGGCTGCTCACATATTCGTTGAAGTTTTTTGTGAGCTTTGTCGTGACGATAAGGTCTGTGACAGGCAGTTTTCCACTTCTTACCGATTCGGCGTAAGAATCAAGGATCTGGAGCACATTAGGCATGCAGTCTCTAACGGCATCCGCTGTATCCATCGAACTGAGCAAGTTGAGAATCTCGTTCTGACAATCCTCGACGAGCTTTACCGTGTCTCTTCTCCTCGTCTCTATACCCCTTATCTTTAAAGTGCCGTCCTCGAACACGCCAAAGTATCTGTTTAAAACTGGAACATCTTCATGCATTCTGCTGGGCAGAAACGCGATCCACCTGTAAATACCTTCAAAAGAAATGGGTAGACCTATCTCCTGTTCAATTTCCTCGGCTAACGCTTTGAAGTCCTCTATTTTCGCCTTGGGCTTCTTCACCCATATGGAGTCTACAATACCGTGCACAACTTCGAACCCTCTCCTCTCCGCGATCTTAGATGCGGCGAGCAGTATCTGCCTAGCATAGGCGCACACCGCAATGTGACAGTCGATTAACCCGAACTTGGCATTCCTGTAACTCAGATAGCCAAAACTGCACACAAGTATACCTTTGAGGGCGTCAACCCTTTCCGCATATCTTCTCTTCAGATCAGGGTTATCAGTCAGATTCCTTTTCTTCTTGTAGTCCTCCCTTTTTTCGAGTATCAGTCCTAGGCTCCGAGGAATGATGCCTTCACGCTTAATACATGTGTTATAATCAACGTCCGGTACGCGACGCCCAGATGCACGGCAGCATTTGCAGAGCACTGTCTCAGCGCTTATGTTGTACTTCACCATGATGGCAGGATAAAGCGACGCGAAATCAAGTTCACCAACATGCTCATGTACACCTACCCTAGGCTCGAAGATGAAGCCTCCCCTATCTCCAATTAGAAGCGTAGCAGCAGTCTTGAAAACCTCAGCCCTAGTAGGCTTCCAAGGTATCAACAGATTATCTTTGCAAGCAATGTAAAACTGAAGGCCACTCAGACATTTTCCGATTGACGCCCTACTCCCCTTGTGTAGAGGCATCCTGCAAAGCCTAGCAACTTCGAACAACCCGTATAACCCACTCTGCTCGAAGACGAAGTGTCTGCGAGCGTCAAGATTGATCCTTCCGTAGAGTTTGTGTGATGCCGGTGTGTGAAGGATTCTGCCGTAAGCAAAGTAGGATGTGCCCTTCTTCTCCAGTCGCCTGAGTGGGACAGGATCCCTGCTTAGAATCAGTTTATCAAGAATATTGTTGGCATATGCTCTCTCAGCAAGATAGTGGGTGGTAAATTCGTCGCCCTTCTCGATGAGCAGGAGGTCTGGGTCTAACTCTCTGACAGTGTCTACGAGCTTGAAGATCTTCTCGCTCTCAACTCCGTCTTTAATGACAACTGTATTATCGTCATGGAAAACCGTGATTGACTTAATCGGGTCGGTGAATTTTGGAATGGGTTTGCCGTCAACTTCTACTCGCAGTGTCACCTTGCGTAGCGGTGGAAGTTCATAGTCTTCTTCCTTCACGGAGTCAAGTATCTTCCATCGAATAACGTCTCCAACTTTCTCTGCTATGACTTTCGCCAGAGGAAAGAGGTCTTTCTCTATGAAGTATGCCTGTGCTGGCAGCAAATCGGCGTTGTATATTCGGTAATATCCAAACTCTGCTGAACGCTCCACCGTCTTCGCTAGTTGCTCAGCCTCACCCGCCCTTCTGAGAACGAGTTTGAGAACCTCACGCTCCTCATAGTCAAACACATGCTCGCGCTTCTTGACAAAGTATGCTGAATGAATATATGACTGAATATGCTTCTTCTCTAACAACCACTCAAGATCGTATTTATGATCGGCTGAAACATAGATGGCGTTATGCCAGCTGTCCGTTAGGCGAACCGTTTCTCCGTCTGCCTTCTTTATCCATACCACCATCTCCTCTTCGAAGCCGGGGTAGACGTCTAGGATCCATCCTGCGACTTCCATGCAGCAATCTCTTCCCTCAACCGCTTCACATCGGATTCCAGCCACTTGATCTGCTCCGCCTGTATCAGCAGGACTGTGAGGAAGAAAGGTTCGGCAAGAAACTGCTTCTTCGATGATTCAATTGCGACGACGAATCTCCAGCATCTATCTATCAGGTTACGCATTATCTCTCTGTCCTCTGCTCGCAGAGCGTCGACGAAAGGCCTCCAGCTCTCTATCTCGTCCTTCAGGAGGTTGATGGTCTGCTGCATGTCAGTCTCTTGCATGTATCTCCAGCCTCATCTTCTCGGTTTCATTCGCAATGTTAGCTAGTCGCATCCCATGTTCTGCCACAATTGCCATGAACATGCCTTGGAAGCGAATGGGCCTGACAGCGTTTGATGCTGCGGAGCAGTAGTTTCTGGCGGCGTTGAAAAGTTCTTCCAGATTTCTTCTTGAGCCCTTGCTCAACGCTTTTTTGTAATGCTTCCACGTTTCTATCTCTTGTTCTAAAGCTATTCTGAATGAGGGTATGGTTCTACCCATGTTGCATCATCCTTAACGGAGCTAGGAGCTTCTGGTTGTATGTGTGCTTGCTGAATTCCTGCACGATTTCTGTGGGTTGTTTTGACGGGTGTTTGATCAGTTTGGATGTGATTTGATGCTCCTCTTGGATGAACTCCGCTTCAACATTACAGTATTCCCTGAATAGATATTCGAGATAATCGGATCTAGTTGTGCATGTTAAGACTATCGGCACGCGTCGTTTCTGACTTATTTTGCGAATAGTGTAGCCAAGCTTGAGAACGATCTTCTTGGCCTCATCTTCCTCAATATCATGGTTGAAGAGATTGAATATGTCTGATATTACGAGGAGCTGTGGATTATAGTCCTCGAAAGCCCGCTCCGAATCTTTCTCTACCAGTTGCAGAAGCTCGTAGGGCGTGAAAGCCCGTGAAATGATTATCCTGTTCAGCGCTCTGTTAAAGTTAGGACTGTATTCGCGAACCATTGAAGTGAAAAGATAGCTGTCGAAACTGTTGCCACCGTCAATAAATAGATCCCTACCGTCGAACCCTCCCAACTGTTCAGACAGCTGTACTCGCACACAGTACCGTTCTGCAATCAGCAATGGAAGTTTGGAACCTTTGATTAAGGCTATAGTATCATGCTTCAGTCCTCCAATAAGAGCATCTACGAAACTTATACTCGAAGATAATCCGAACAGTAAAGATGCCGAAGTAAACCTTGCTCGATGTTTAGGTTTCTCCTGTCTAAAAATTATTGCAGGGTGTTTCCAGATCGGCGTGTCAAACTGTGCTTGAACGGACCTGCAAGCTAAGTTTTGAGAGAGCGGTTCACTGCACGCCGGGCATCTCAATTCGGTTACGGTCTCAATCTGGCTGTCCGTAAGTGGTCTCTTGCTGATGACAAGGGTTTGGAAGCATGCTTTGCAATGGCTGACGAAGAACTCTGTTCTATATACAGATTCACCGACGATACCCGTCAAGTCATCTCCTGTTAGAAGTAGCGGACGCTGTTCCGTCATGCAAATCACCTCAGATTGGGAAACTTTGTGCTTAATCTACCCCGCGACCTAATTGTTTCAGCGACAAAAGGTAGCTGACCATTGGTGAACTTCAGTTGCACAATGCAGATTATCAAATCAGCTATGGATCTTGCAGGGTGGCCGAATCTTATCTTCACAGGATCCTCAAAGCAGTATCGATGAGAACATTGAGAGAGAATAGCTATACGATTTATCCTGAACCAGAGTACTCTCCTATACAATATTTGAGTTGGTTCAGTTACAGACCAGACATCTTCGGAGTGAGAAGTGTAGAAGGTGCCGATGAATATGCGTTCGTCGAATGTGAAACAAAGCCTCGGATGAAAAGGATTCTCAGTAAGAACTACCTATCCATTTCAGTTCAATCAAGACTGGCAAAAGAGACACGGAGCAGAATGATACTCGCGATCCCCACAGGCACGCTAAGAAATCTTGACACAAAGATTAGGGAGCGGTGGGAGATCTGGATTATTAATCAGCGACTAGGCGAAACAGATACAATGCTTCCATGTCTATCAGACATTCGCGAGATAAGCATAAAACCTGTATCATCGTAATACGATTCCGTTGGTCGACCTACGCATAGGCACGTCAGGTTGGGTATACGACTTCTGGGTAGGAGGATTTTACCCCCGCTTCACCAAGCCCTCAGACTATCTGAAGACATACTCGAAGATCTTCAACATAGTTGAGATCGACAACTCGTTCTACAGGTTTCCGACAAGGGAAACAGTGAAACAGTGGGCGGAAGAAACGCCTGACGATTTCATCTTCACCGCAAAAGTTCACAGACGCATAACAGCAGAGAAAAGACTGCACGACTGCGGCAAGGACTTGGAGTACATGTACCGAGTTTTCGAGCCTATGGTCAACAAGTTGGGCGCATTTGTCTTCCAATTTCCCCCTGGTTTCACCTTCGCTGAAGGAATAGAGAAGCTGGGCAGGATCATTCCCACCCTTGACTCACGGTTCAAGTACGCCATGGAATTCAGGGATGACTCATGGTTTAGGAAAGAAACATATGAGCTTCTGAAATCAAGCAAGATTACCCTAGCTTGGAGCGAGATCCCCACCGCCACAAATCCTGCTGTCACCACCACAGATTGGGTCTACCTGCGGTTCATAGGCGAACGAGACATTCCCGAGGGTAAACTGGGCGAGGTGAGAAGAGACCTAGAGGAGCAAAAAGCAAAATGGGCGAAGCGGGTGCAAGATCAGCTAAATTCAGTACGATCCGCATACATCTTCTTCAACAACAGGTTTGAAGGATTCGGCCCTGGGTCAGTGAACTCGTTCAGAAAGTTGATGGGCTTACAGGAAATCGACTTCAAGAAACTCAACTTGGGCTCTCAGCAAACACTATTCGACTTCACGCAGAAATAATCCAGCTTAATCCCATTTGCCTTACATTGATACTTGGAATTCTAGTTATTCTGTCTGCTGCACGCGCCGTCTTTCGCCGCCAATGTCGTTGAACATGATATGGATTATTTTGGTTCTGTTCATCAATCTGCATAGAATAGTTGTTCCTCCATGCCTCCAAGAGGTCTGTAACATAGGGCTAGACGAGGATACCTTGTCGGAAGCACAAGTGTTCATACGTCTATAAATTCTCCATAGACCTGGACATCGCACACCAGCGCAAGCAGTAGACATTTAGCATCAGCCTTAAATAATCTAGCAAAAAACGCGTAGAGGGCAAATAAGAGTCCTTGAATGCGGCCAAACAGAAACCCTATCACGCGGCCCTCCTTCTCCAAGACGGCACCGTTTTTCACGGCCAAGGATTCGGATATCCCAAAAGGACCATTGGAGAAGTAGTCTTCAACACAGGCATGGTGGGCTACACGGAAGCCCTCACGGATCCCTCATACAGGGGGCAATTGCTCACCTTCACCTATCCTTTGATAGGGAACTACGGCGTCCCCCCATATTCAGATAAAGACGAGTACAACCTACCTACGCACTTCGAGTCAGACCGCATCCAAACCTCAGCTGCAATAATCCACGAACTATGCGACACGCCAAGCCACTGGGCGTCAGCAAGAAACTTTGACTCTTGGCTCAGAGAAGAAGAAATACCCGGAATCACATCCATAGACACAAGGGCACTCACCAAGAAACTAAGAGTCAACGGAGTCATGATGGGCATACTCGAAGTCTCAGAAGAACCCATAGACCTGGAATCAATGAAAAAAGCCCTAAGCAAAGCCAAGACCTACGATGAACAAGACCTCGTCAAAGAAGTAAGCTGCCCATCACCCCTATCATATGGGGAGGGAAAAAGAACCGTAGCCCTCATAGACTGCGGCGCCAAAAACGGCATCATAAGACAACTGGTAAGACGAGGCTTCAACGTCATCCGCCTCCCATATAATCTAGATGCGGACAAAATCCTGTCCCATGATCCTGACGGAATTGTTGTAAGCAACGGGCCGGGAGACCCAAAGAACTGTCAAGAGACTGTGAAAACC
>JACQRY010000179.1 GCA_016206275.1 Nitrososphaerota archaeon | reverse complement strand
GCGTACCCTTCAAACAGAAAAATGATAGGCACCCACGCACACCTCAATAGTTATTAGATGCGTCTTAACATTAATCTGTGACGACTGTGATGATTCAGAGTTAATCCTGATTTCATGATGGATAAGGCATTTATCTGAGTCGTCTCCTAATGTGTCAATAGAACGACTGTATGACTAAAGGTTCATCTAAAGAAGGTAAACGGAGGGTAGCTGGATACTGGTTAAAGCTTCCGCAAAAGTGTCTCTACTACCCAGTTTAGCCGTTGTATTAACGAAAAGTTGCGACTAATGGAGCGCACCACAACCCCTCTCTAGACAACATCCGAGTAGACATAAGGAAAGTTAAAACACCCCCGCCTTACACGGTGCTTGAAGCCTGATGCAGCCAGAGATGCCACAAACAACGCAACAACCCAACCGCAGACTGCTTCGAGCCTTCCTAACAATCATAATCCTCCTAGGTCTAACAGGAGGCTCATGGGTAGGCTTCACCGTGGCCATGGGAACTGCAACCCCCCTCTTCGTGGTCTCCAGCGGAAGCATGAGACCTACCCTTGAAGTCGGAGACCTTATCGTGGTTAGAAGCATGTCGTTCAATGAACTGCAGATAGGCGACATCATAACATTCCACAGCCCCTTCGCGCCCGACAGAATCATAGTTCACCGAATATTTCGAATCGTTCAGTCGGGAGATGGGGCCACAGGATTCATCACCAAAGGCGACAACAACCAGGCTGCAGACGGATGGGTAGTAGAAGAAGACAACTACGTGGGCAGAGTAGTATTGACCATTCCGAAGATTGACTTCATATCCAGCATTCTGTCACCACCCATCAACTATGTTCTGATAGTCTTGATACTGGGATTGATATTCCTCAGCGAGACCTATCCAAGTAAAGAAAAACAGCCTAAGACAAGCTAATTCCCTCAAATAATTCGCCATGCGTTTAAATACTGGGTATCGTTTTTCTAACGGCCGATCATGCCTCAGACCAAACCCATCATCAGCATCGAAAACGTAGTGGCATCAGCATCAATCGACCAAAAAGTGGATCTCAACCAGATCACAAGAAACTTTGCCGACGTTGAATACCACCCAGACCAGTTCCCAGGCCTAGTCTTCCGCCTTAAAACACCCAAAACAGCCACTCTTATCTTCAGCTCAGGCAAAATGGTCTGCACAGGAGCCAAATCAGAAGACTATGCTGACAAAGCAGTCCGCACAGTAGTCCAAAAACTGAAGAAAGGCGGAGTGGACATCTACAACCAGCCCACCATTGTAATACAGAACATAGTAGCATCCGCTAGCCTAGGCGGAAAAGTCCACCTGGAAGAAGCAGCCCGACAACTACCCAAATCCATGTATGAACCCGAACAGTTCCCAGGCCTGATCCACAGAATGGCTGAACCCAAAACCGTCATCCTCCTCTTCGCCAGCGGAAAACTGGTCTGCACAGGAGCAAAGAAAGAAGCAGATGTCTACAAGGCAGTCAACAATCTCCACAACATCTTAGAGCAGAAAAACCTGATGATCTACTAGCCTGAACCACCTGACTCTCAATCGCCTTCAACTTATCTTCCTCGATAACCTGCATCTCCGACAAGAGATTAGCTATCTCAAGTATGTTGGACAAGCTGTGAACAGAAATCTTCCTCCCACGCATCTCTTCAACACCCCCCTCCATCCTGTCAATCAGCACCACAGCATCCTCCACAACACCCCCCTCGCCTCTAATAGCCTCAGCAGCCTGAGTCAGAGAACTACCCGTCGTGATCAAATCATCCAAAAGAACTACCCTCCTACCCGGCGTCAAAACCCCTTCAATCACCCTCCCCCTACCATGCTTCTTCTCCTCCACTCTTGCATACAGCAGAGGCTTACCCATCTCATAAGCTACCGCAGAAGCATAAGGCAGACCCGCAGTAGGCACCCCACCAATAGCCTCCACTTCCCCAAGCTGATTACGGATAAGCTCCACATACGACTCGACAACCTTCCTAAACGCCCCGGGAAAACTCGGAACAATCCTCAGATCCACATAGTAAGAACTGAGCTTACCACTAGAGAGCGTGAAAGTCCCAAAGCGAAGAGCCTCCGTCTTCATAAGAATCTTGCCCAGCTCACCAACCAGCTTAAGCCTCTTCTCCTCCCATCCCTTCACAGCAATAACCATAGAGATGTCTTCTCTACGCTTCAAGAGGATTACGGCTCCTTAAGCATTTCCGGAGCTAACAGACATGCATCAGTTAGCAAAAAGTGAATGACAAAGGGCAAATAATGGTAGAAAGCTAGAGACAAGGCGCTGGCCGCAACATGCCGGAGATATGGCTGAACTACGGAGCAGTAGAAGTCAACGTAGACATCAAAGCCGAAAACCTTGGAGTAACCATAGAGACAAAACCCACGGCCATGGATAACTCGGCATTCGACGCTGAGATCTCCAGCATCCCCATAGAAGACAACACCCTCCTCGTCACACCAAAACCTGATGCACCAACAACCAAAGTGCTGAACATGATTCTAAGCAAAATAGACCGTCAGCGCACACCAAACATAGCTGTAGCAACACATCAAAGAAGCCTTTCGGCTCTACGTCGCACATTAGAAGGAACAGGACACAAAGTAGTCGCATTAAGCTCAAACGAAACTATTGAAACCACCGACAGCTACACAGTCAAAAAACCCCAAATCTTCAACGAGTATAACACCAAGATGCTCCTATCCTCAGCCAGACTTGACCCCCTCTTCGGCTTCGACGGCGGCCCCGTATCCCTGCTAAGAAGCATAGACGAAAACTTTGTGCCAGAGGCCCTAACAAGACATGGAAGCAACGAGCCCTCTCCAGGTCAGCCAACAAAAGCATCCGATCTCGCTATGACCCTAGCCGAACATTTTGGAGAAATCAGCTCCACTGAAATTGTATCTAGCGGAGAAGAAGTATCAGCAATCTTCACAGGCAACCTAAAAACCACTCATATCCAAGCATCCAACCATCTTCGCGAATCCGCAGATTACACTCTAAGCGAACCAGTGAGAAGCATGCTAATAAGCCCAGGGAATGAATCTGCAGGCTCCAGCCTCTACACCGCATTGAAATCAGTTTGGAACGTTATCGGAGGACTAAGAGACAATGGGACCGTCGTGCTGCTAGCCGAATGCTCCCAAGGCCTAGGTTGCGAGGCGTTCATCCAATACGTCACAGGCAAACTTCCAGTAGAGAAAGCTTTGGACAAAGGCACGTATATAGAGGGACTTGAGGAGCTCCAATTCCTGCAACACATCTCCTCCAAGTTCAACCTCGTCGTAGTTTCAACTCTCCCAAGATATTACGTAGAGGCCAAGCTAGGCTTGCGAAGCGCTGGTAGAGCATCAGAAGCATTAAACCATCTTTACAGCACCCAAGGAGCCAGAACTAAAGTGTGCGTAGTCCCCAACGCCTCTGAAAACCTAATCACAATAGGGAAAAGAGCTGACACCACAAATGTCAACCCTTAAAAGAGCTGAGCAGGTGGAGGTGTAGCCAATTGCAGCCAACATTCCATAGACAGGTGGGAAGCTACATCATCAGGCAGTGTACCCGCCAAGATCTACCCAACGTAATTAGAATAAACTTTGCCACCCTGCCTGAACATTACAGCGACCTCTTCTTCGAAGAGTTGCTGAAAGAATCCCCTGAAACCTTCATCGTCGCTGATAGCTATGACACGATAGTCGGATACATCATGTGCCGAATAGAATTCGGCTTCTCAAACGTAAAGAAATTTGGCCTAGCAAGAAAAGGCCACATAGTATCAGTCTCAGTGGTGGAAGAACATAGGAAGAAAGGACTAGGACGAGCCCTCATGGAGGAAGCGATGCGTGGGATGGTCACTAGAGGATGCTCAGAAGTATTCCTAGAGGTCCGTGTCTCCAACACATCTGCCATAAGCATCTACCAGAAGATGGGCTTCCCAACCACTTCGAGACTGGAAGGCTACTACAGAGACGGGGAAGCGGCATACCTCATGGCTAAACCCCTTACACCCCCGACATAGATATGTGGCATAGTAGACTATGCCTTACACAAACGAGCTTTTCGCAGAATTCTGCAGGACCTGCAATAAGGCTGCAGCCACCACAAGCAAGCTCAAAAAAGTGGAAACATTCTCAGAATACCTACGCTCCCTCTCCACGTCAAATCTCCCCTCAGTCTGCAGATTACTATCAGGACACGTATTCCCCAAAGGAAGCGGGAAAGAACTCCTCATAGGCTACGCGAACATCATCACAATACTTCGAGAACTCTGCGCCGCCACAGACGAAGACTTCGGCAGGCTCTACCTAAAATACGGAGACCTTGGAAAAACAGCTGAAGAACTCTTCGAGAAACGCCGTCTCCAACCCCTGTTCCGAAACGATCTGACCCTCATAAGACTCTCTGAAACCTTTGAAAAGATGGCGTCAATGAAAGGTCCAAGATCAGCCTCAGAGAGACAAGAACTTCTAAAGGGACTCTACCTAGATTGCAGTCCCATTGAAGCCAAATACCTATCCAAAATCCTATCACGTGAGTTAAGAATAGGAGTGGTAGAAGGTCTAGTCATCGAAGCCATAGCCCAAGCATACAGACAAACCCCAAAAGACGTTAGAGCTACCAGCCTGGTCACAGGAGACATTGGACTAACAGCAATCTACGCAAAAAAAGGGAAGCTAACGGAAGCCAGAATACAGTTGATGCATCCGACTAACTTCATGCTAGCAGACTCAATGTCCTCAGCGAAAGAAATCGCTGATTACTTCAAGCATCCGATGCTCGCGGAATACAAGTACGACGGAGTGCGGGCACAGGCCCACAAAGACGATATCAGAATCAAGATATTCTCCAGAAGCCTAGACGATGTATCATGGAGTTTCCCTGAGATCGTAGAAGGGTTGAGGAAGATCAAAGGCAACTTCGTATTAGATGGTGAAGTCCTCGCGTTCAGAGATAGCCGACCCCTCCCCTTCACCCAACTCCAACAACGATTAAGAAGAAAACAGCTAGCACAAAAAATGCTTGATGACACACCGGTCGTATACCTTGTCTACGACATCCTGCACCTAAACGGAGAGATGCTGCTTGACAAACCCTTAACTGAAAGAAGAAGAATATTGGAGGCATTAAAGTTGCAACCTCCTATCAACCTCTCACATCTGCAGGAGCTCAGAACCCAAGAAGAAATAGAGCAGATGTTCAGGCGAAGCAAGGAAAGAGGATATGAAGGGCTCGTGATGAAAGAACCCTCTTCACCATACCAGCCAGGAAGACGAGGCAAACACTGGGTAAAGCTGAAGAAGGAGCTGGATACTCTGGATGTTGTAG
>JACQRY010000172.1 GCA_016206275.1 Nitrososphaerota archaeon | reverse complement strand
GATGCTGGAGAGGACAGTAAACCGATTCCCAAAGAAGACTTTCATGCTCTTCAAGGGACGGGCAACTACCTATCAGAACCTCGCGTCGGAAGTCAGCAAAGCGGCGGGCAGGCTTGCAAATCTAGGAGTCAAGCAGGGCGACAGAGTTTGTCTATACCTTGGAAACCGACCAGAATTCGTCTACCTTCACTTCGGAGTCCTAAGGCTAGGAGCCATCGTAGTCCCCATCAACGTCACCTATAGGAGGAGAGAGCTTACCTACATACCTGAGAACTCAGAGGCGAAGATCTTCATAACCGATGAAGCAGGATGGCGACATTTCTCCGATGTAAAAGAACACCTGAAATCAATACAAGATATCATTATCATCACCGATAAGCATCTTTCAGAAGGGGCCTTACCCTACGATCAGCTACCCTACTCACAGACTAGTCGTGGATCAGCGGCTATAAGACCCGATGACGTAGCTGCTATCATCTATACCTCTGGGACCACAGGGAGGTCAAAAGGAGCTATGCTGACGCACCGAAACTTTACTTCGAACATACAGGATCTAGCATATGTATGGAGGTGGACTAGCTCAGATAGGCTTCTCCTCGGTCTGCCAATGTTCCATGTTCACGGCCTCGGGGTAGTGCTACATGGAGTCGTCTACACAGGCGGTTCGTTGGTGTTAATGGAGCGGTTTGACGCTGAGCGAGGCCTGCAACTGATTTCAGAGTACAGGTGCAACGTCTTCATGGGGGTGCCGACAATGTATTCTATGCTTCTGGAGGTAGAGGCACCGTTGAAACGTGATTTTTCACATATGAGGCTCTTTGTGTCGGGTTCGGCACCTCTGCCCGTCAGAGTCTTCAACGAGTTCAAGGAGAAGAGCGGGTTCGAGATCGTGGAGCGCTACGGTATGACTGAAACAATCATGAATGTTTCTAATCCTGTTGACGGAAAAAAGAAACCGGGTTCTATCGGTCTCCCTCTCCCCAGCGTGCGGATAAGCATAGTTAACGAAACCGGAAAACAGACTCGGCCTAAGGAAGTAGGCGAGATTTTGGTGAAAGGACCTAATGTGATGAAAGGCTACTGGAGGATGGAGGAAGCAACGAAAGAATCTTTCGTCGACGGATGGTTCAAGACAGGTGACTTGGGTTATGTGGATGAAGACGGATACATTTCGATAACTGGAAGGAGGAAAGAGATGATAATCGTAAGCGGCTTCAAAGTTTACCCGCGGGAGGTTGAAGAGGTTCTTTCAGAGCACCCTAAGGTCAAGGACGCTGCGGTTATAGGGGTTCCAGACGAATTGAAAGGTGAAAGTGTAACGGCGTTCATTGTGTCGAGGTCAGGGGCTGTGCCTTCGGAAGGCGAGCTCATAGAGCACTGTCGGAGAAGCTTAGCTGCCTTCAAGGTTCCTTCGTCAATAGCTGTGATAGATGCGATGCCGCGAACCGCTAGCGGTAAGATCATTAAAAGTAAACTTGTTGAGCTGGCTAAGGCTTTAACAAATCCTTAAATGACTGGGGAAAAGCTGGTGCCTGCTGCAAATTCATCTGGAGTACAGGAGGCACAGGTCTTTGAAATACGCTTGCACTTACTCTTCTGTTGTTGCTGAACATTAGGGTGAATAAGATATGTATGCAGCCAAGAAATGCACTTTTTGTGGAAAAGATGTGAGACTGGGAACAGGGATCATGCGTGTTAGGAATGACGGTTCAACCCAGTACTACTGTTCATCGAAGTGTCGTAAGAATGCATTGAATCTTGGTCGGGACTCTAGGAAATACAAGTGGACTGTGTTTTACAAAAAGGCTGCTAGGACTTGACCGAACGGACACTAATAATTGTCAAACCCGATGGAGTAAGAAGAAGCCTTGTCGGACGGGTACTCTCTAGGTTTGAAGACAAGGGCTTCAAACTTGTTGAGCTTAAGATGTTGACGATGGATAAGGCTCTTGCTGAAGACTTCTATTCACCGCATGCACAGAAACCTTTCTTCAAGGAACTCGTTTCATTCATAACTTCGGGTCCAGTTGTAGCCGCGGTTTTGGAGGGGGATGGCGCGGTCGAAGTGGTTAGAAGAATGATTGGGTCTACGAAGAGCGCGGAAGCAGCTCCGGGGACCGTTAGGGGTGACTTTGCTTTGGGTGTAACTCAAAATATGATTCATGCTTCAGACTCCGTTGAGAGCTTCCAAAGGGAATCTAGGATCATCTTAGGATAAAGCATAGGTCTCTAAATGCTCTGGGATTCGCAAAGTTAAAACACAGGTAGATCAGTATTCAGG
>JACQRY010000014.1 GCA_016206275.1 Nitrososphaerota archaeon | reverse complement strand
GTACCTGAAACCACTTTGGATCATTATCTTGGTAATGTATGCAACTACGGGATACTTCTCTCCATTCATGAGCATATCGTCAGTCACAAAACAGGCAATTCTTACATAAGTTATTACTCTATGAAGTTCTATTGCTACCCGTCGAATCAACTGTAGGAATTCGTCATAATCCTTGAAGAGGTCGGGATAATCAAATGGTGCATTGTAATATGGCGGCGATGTCACCACTAGGTGATAGAATCGCTGGGCAGTTCGCGCATGTCGACGCAATCGCCAAAAATTACCCTGTGAGTAGTCTCTAAATCAGATCATCTCCATAGTTGCACTGAATAATCCTTTGTGTATACTGATTGTAAAAAGGAGTGGTTGCTCCGTCTCCGGAGCGTCAAATCTGACTCTTCCCGTGGAACTAGTTATGGGGGTAGCGGAAGACCCTCTATCCCGACTTCTACTTTGGCTATCGATGGCCCGACTCCAGGTTGCCTCGGAGAGTTAACATCCCTGTCTCCGTCAGTATTCGCTATGTAAATGGTCTTCCCGGAGAAGACCATGCTCGCTGGGAATTCCAATGGTCCCTTATTATCGTTCTTCGCGACTTCTATGATTCTCTTGTCTGGAGTGATTGCTACGAGAGCGTTCTTCCTGTTGGGCACGCCCCATATATTGCCAGCAACATCGAGCTGGATGCCATCTATTCCAGCAAGCTTAGGATCCTTCAACCATTCCGTAAACCCTTTGATCGTACCATCCTGATTGAGTTCGATTCTCCAGATACTTCCATTTGCAGAGTTGGCAGACCATAGTATTGTGCCATCTCTGCTAAAAGCGATGCCATTTGTTCCATTTACACCGGTCCTGAGGACTTTACCCTCTCCTCCTGCTGGAGTTACTCGATAGATCGTATTCCTGCCCGATACGTAGAGATTGCCTTTGCTATCAAATGCTATTCCGTTTGCACCCGGCACACCGGTTGCCCAGACCTCGGCGACGCCTGGGTTCGCTGGATCTAGCTTATTCGCAGCAACTCTGAATATGAACCCTACGGGTTTCTGGGGGTCTTGTCCTGGTAGGCCTAAGCCTGCGATGTAGAGATTACCTGCCTTGTCGAACGCCAGACCCAATAGTGTTGGGATTACCATCGCCTTTTCGCCCCTTGCTGGAGTATTTTCCATCTTCGGTACAGTAGCTACCCTAACAAGTTTTGGACTCTTCGGGTCTATCATATAGACATCTCCGGTTGTGACCCTATCTGCAGTATACAACCTTCCTTGCTTATCGGCGATTATTCCTTCCCCGCTGAGTGCTTTATTAGCTGCTGTCAGATTTATGTCGCCTCTTGCGTTCAGGGCTATCACGACTGCACTCTGCAATCCAGATTGAGGGACGAACGGTGGAGGAGCTGGAGCAGGTTGTTGGGGAGCTGGGGCGGGGACTGGCTTAGGAGCCGGAGCTGGAGCCTGTTGGGGCGCCGGTTGTTGCATGAGAACAAATCCTGCGCCGATGACGGCGATCACAACTACAACTGCCACAGCGATCAGAGCTTTGCTTGGCATGATGTTTAAGGTCAAGGAGTTGAATATTATCTTTTCGAAAACAGAAAGCACTTACGTCAGTAATGGAATCAAAACGCTTGCGACATTTGCGCTAGTTGTCTAGCATGTTTAGAAAATAGAGGGAGGGCCCTCTGTCTGAGGGCTCTATACTTTCTTTCTTCTCGTTGCTATGACTCCAGCTACGACTATAAGTACTACTCCGACTCCTACTACAGCATAGGAAATTGGGTTTATTGTCTCGACCGTGACTGTTCTAGTGACTTCCTTCGGTACTTCCTTGACTACTTCTTTTACGACTTCCTTGGGAACCTCTTTCACTACTTCCTTTATGACCTCCTTCGGTACTTCCTTGACCACCTCTTTTATGACTTCCTTAGGCACTTCCTTTATGACTTCCTTTGTAATTACTTGTGGCTCTGGTAATTTGTCAGGTAGACCCATAGCTATTAACCCTCCTGGAACTGCTTGACCTACCCCTGCGAAATTCCTACCGAACACTTGGAACAGCCTAAACTTTCCATCTGCAGTTGCAGCTATCACCGGTGGTGTATTGAGTCCTCCTCCGAAGAACTTCTCCCATAAGACCTTGCCAGTATCTGCATCAAGCCCTCGAAGCATGCCATCTGCCGTCGGGAGGTATACTACCCCACCGCTGACCGTATTGCCTGCTCTGAACCCTACTCCACCCATGAAGTAAGACCACTTTGGCTTTCCTGTAGCGGCATCAAGGGCGTAGAATGTGGTATTGGTCTCCCTCGGCGTGGGTGGTGGAACTGCCGTTCGGCCAGATCCACCCCCGGGTGTCCCTGGACCGACATTGACGACCCTGTTGTAGCACCAAAAGTTGTAGGTTCCTACGTACACGGTGTTGTATGCAAATGCTACGTCAGCCTCTATTCCCCCAATTCCGCAGTTGGGGTTAGTCCACACCGGGTCCGTCCTAGGCTCATTCCACCACCTGAGCTTGTAAATATCAGGATCTCTTGGATCCCACGCCGCCATGATGTGACCGTCCCTCTGCGATTTCAACAGTGATCCAGGCGGAGGTGAAAGGTTAGGAATTTGCTTGTAGTCCG
>JACQRY010000185.1 GCA_016206275.1 Nitrososphaerota archaeon | reverse complement strand
CACAGTCTCAAGCTTCCCGCCCATGTCGTGGAGGAAAGCCGCCACGATCGTAAGTGCGTCGCCTACAGTCCTGAGATCTGTGCCTGTAACGTCAACGAAGAGGTTTCTTGTCTCAGCTGAGACCCTTGTCCGATCTCCGTTGATGATCGGAGGGAAAGAAAGAACTTTACCGTTAGCGTCTGTCAGCAAGGGGTAGCTGGAGAACTCTTTCACTATGTGCCCATACTCCTTGCCTTGTTCAGTCTTCTCCAATATCTCAGCCATAGTCATAGGTTCACCGGAGCCTAAGGGTAGGAACCTGAAGTTGGGTGGCGCCGCATCATAGTGGAATGGTGGATCCACGGAATCAAGATTATGTAACCCTATAGAGACTCTGCGCCTCTTTCTCCCTATTCCTCTGTGTAGATCCTCCTGCATCGAGATGAGCTGCCTTATCGACTCGTCGTCGAAATGGATACTTCTTACCTTCAGGCATACGATGTGAGGCCGCAGGGGCAGAACCGATTGGCTAACTATGACCCTTGTACCACCCATGATAATATTGTATTTTGGAGCGCCAGTTTTGAAGCCTAGGAGTCCGTTGAGGCCTCTTACAATACCTATGTCAGTAGAGTAGTCAGGCCGATTAGGGTTATACTCTACTTTTACATGATCTTGTCCAACCTCCTCTATATCCAAGCCGAGATAGGGGAGGGCTTCTCTGATCTGCTCTTCGCCTACGTTCTGCTCTAAAAGAGTCTTGAGGCGGTTGAAGTAGAGCGTGACTACAGGCATAGAGGCGTCTCCCTTAACCACTTCAAGTTATTCTCGTAAAGCTGTCTAACGTCATCTATGCCGTAGCGAAGCATTATCAGCCTCTCCAATCCACCTCCCCATGCGAGGACGGGGTTAGCCACTCCTAGGGGGAGGGTAACCTCTGGTCTGAAGATACCCATACCGCAGAGCTCCACCCAACGGTTCAGCTTCTCCCAGTAAACCACGGATTGCAGAGAGGGCTCAGTATAGGGGAAATAAGTGGGCCAAAACTTTACTTTTTGTATCCCCAGCCGCTGATAGAATTTGCTGAGGAGGCCCATCATGTCTCTGAGGGAAACATCTTTTCCAACTACGATCCCTTCTATCTGATAGAATTCCACAAGGTTCTTGAACGTGACCTTCTCGTTTCTGAATACTCTGCCAACTGAGAAGATTTTGGCTTCCGAAGGCTTGAAGTCAGACAGATATTTCACGGTAACGGCAGTGGTGTGAGTTCGAAGGACAAGCCTCTTAGCCTCCTCCAACCGCCACTTGTAGCCCCAACCTTTGGAGCCAGTCGAACCACCATATTCATGTGCTATCGCCACTGCAGTAGCAGCTCCCTCGTCTTCAAGTTTATCCAGTGATAGGCCAGAAAGGTAGAAGGTATCCTGCATGTCTCTTGCCGAGTGATCCTGAGGAATGAATAATGCATCAAAGTTCCAGAAGGAGGGTTGCACAATAGGGCCCTCTATCTCTTGGAAGCCAAGTGAGACAAAGATTTCTCTAACCTCATCGATGAACCGTTTGACAGGATGCTTCTTACCGGGGTAAACTGGTGGAGCGGGAGCATGGACATCGATCGGTCTTAGCCTAAGACCCTGCCATGCGCCTGAAGCCAGCATTTCCGGTGTTACGTTGTCAATTGCTTTGGATTCTTCAACGCTCTTCAGCGCACTCTTAGCAGCTGGAGTGATGGATATGGTCACAATCTTTACTTTCTTTTTAGTGACATAGTCTCCTCTTCTACTAAGATCGTTGAAAGCTTTCTTCAAAGAAATGGGCAGTTCATCATAATACATCTCTCTCTTCTTCAACCGTTTGAGCAGGTCTTCCGTCGCTGTTGCTCCTCCTTTCTTTACTATCTGAACTACGGGTTTCCCGTTCTCCGAGAATATCTTGATCCATTCCTTTGTCCTCGCCTGACCTAGGGCTGCGTTGAATTCTTGTTGACTTTCAAATCTCTTCCTAAGATCTTGCATTGAAGCTTTTTTCTTTCCCCGAAATGCTTTGATGAGCCTCTTCTCAGGGAGACCGTGTTTAACAGCGGTCAAACCGTCTTTCATTAATGAAATGCGTTCCCTTTCAGCCACTTTCACTTTGGCTAGGCCCTTTGACTTCAGCCACTCTACTGTTCTTCTTGCCTGATCCTCTGTGATGCCTGCTTTTGCAGCCGCGGCTTCAAGAGAACTCTTGCCCCTTCTGCCTAAAGTCCTTAGAAGCCTACGTTCTAAACTGTGAAGGGGCTTAGGCAAACGGTTTCCACGCGAAGACAAGGTATAGTGTTGAGGTTGTTTTAAGTCTTCCAGAGCGTGACTTCAGTCTCTTATTATGAATTTATCGAGCTTTTTTCTAGCAGATTCTCTCTTTCTCTGGTGCTCTGTCAAGAAACGTCTAACTTTTCCAGCTAAATTGGCTTTGCAGTCTCCGCACAGTAATGCCCCGCTCTTGCAGTCATGGTATATTTTGGCCAACTCTTTCTCATCTTCCTCGAATAGGAAGTGGTAGTAATGGTATACTGGACATATCTCCGCTTGACCACCTAGCCTCCTCTGCTCCGCGACAGTGGCTCTTCCTCCAGTGTAAGAGCTCATGACCTTCTCTTCTGCCATCTCAGGCGGATCCACAGTGAAGATGGCGCTCTTAGGATCGCTGGCGCTCATCTTTCCCCCTCTGGCCAAACCGGGCATAAACTTAGAGTGTATCTGGGCAGGCTTGTAGAAACCTAGCTTAGGAGCGACGAACCTTGCTATGCCCCTCCAATAAGGATCTTGATCTATGGCTGCAGGTATCAAGCAAGGCATGTTCTTAGACTTAAGGATTGAAGGTAGGAAGCAGGGGACCGCCTGTATACAAGGAAAGAAGATCATACCTACGTTCGTGCTATCTTCGAATCCGAAGACTGCTTTCGCAGTAGAATAGGTTATGTGCTTTGCTATTTCAACAGCCATTTTGTAAAGAGTCTTGCCATACTCCACATCTGAAAAGATGAAGGTCTTACCCGGCTCGAAGCCGCACGCTATAACGTCCAAAGCATTTTCATAGGTGTACCCCATCGACTCTTTGAGGCTCATCTTTTCGTCGTGAAGAAACTTTTCGTCATCAGTCATCTGGAAATAGAGCTCGGCGCCAAACTTTTCTTGCAGATGCCTAGTAAAGATCCATGGGACAAGATGACCAACATGAGTATGCCCAGAAGGACCCCGACCAGTGTACAGAAAGAACTTTTCACCAGCTTCGTACCTGTCCAATATCCAGTCCAGATCTCTATGGCTGAAGAATATCTTCCTTCTCAAGAATAGATGAATGTCCCCAGTGTGTTTTTTGATTCGTCCCAGTAGCTCTTCTGTTAACAGCTGGGTTCCGAATTCCCTGACTAGCTTATCGTAGTCTACCTCACCCTTGACTTCCCATGGTGTGACCGTAAAGTCTTGGCTGTTAGACAAAGCTTAGCTCCCTTTCTGAATAACCCCTTATTAAGAGCAAACCCTTCAATTTGGCTAAAGAATGCTCAGGCTCTGCTTCAATCATGAAGTTCACTTCAGACCAGATATGGTTCGCGGGTAGGACATATCAAGCTGCACTTATTTTAGCAGCCGTCCCTCCGCATCGATTTCTCCATGTCTTATTCTTGTGGATGAAACTGGTTTTCCATCTTCAGCCAGAACCCGATCTATCAAAACAGTTTTGACAGGTTTTAGCCCCTTTTCAGCCCGGAGACGATTGGCCAACCCTACTCTGCTTGAAGTCTCGTCGCTCACAATTATCGCCTCCACTTCCTCTGTGAAGAACAGCGGGCCGAAGAAATCGTTCAGAGGCTGGATTACATATTTAAGGTTCGGAAAAGCTTCTTCAATGAAGTCCCTCAACTCTTTGACTCTCTGATCGAATCTTCTGTTAGGATGCTTACCCAGCTCCCCAACAAATCTATCAGTGGTGACACCGATCAAGACCTTCTCTCCTTCCTTGAAAGCTTTCGATAGGAGGGCTTGGTGACCCTTATGGATGCTGTCAAAGGTGCCTCCTACAGCTACGGCGCGGAACCTAGCCAACTGTTTGTGTCAAGTCCTGTAAAACCTATTAACTGTAGCGATAAGATAAGCGATGCATTGTCTATTCCACGCGAATACTTTGAAGCTGGAAAAATCGCAAGCGAAATTCGAAACAGCATGAGGAGAAATGCGAAGCCGGGGATGAGTATTCTGGAGATCTGTAACACTGTTGAGAACGGGGTGATGAGTAAAGGAGGGAAGCCAGCCTTTCCTTGTAACGTATCCACAAACAGTGTTGCAGCCCATTAT
>JACQRY010000168.1 GCA_016206275.1 Nitrososphaerota archaeon | reverse complement strand
GAATTATGCAACTTGTTTTTCAGAAGCTTGACCTCTTCATCCACTATGAAGGGGATTGAAACTCGGGTGCCAGACTGGATAAGGGCTTCGGTAACGGCTCTACCGAGGGCTCCAGTTCCTCCAGTTACGATGCCGACTCTTTCGACCAAGCTCGTTTTCAATCTTCTCAGCGACATTTAACCGTTAGCTCTTTCCGTCGTTGGCAGTTTCATGCTCAGACTTTCCTCTTGCCATTAGTTATACCTTGAGATCATCTTCTCCTTGGCTGGCACTAGCCTTTCACAGGTAGACCAATATGTAGAGAAATGGTTGCTACTTAATTGCAACGTCATAGTCAAGGCCTTCCCATCGGTTCTCCCCTGGCCAGAAGAATGTGAATCGTACAGGTAATTCTTGTGTCGTAGATATGGTGATGTCCACGAATTCAATACCTAGGCCTGTCGGAGTAGAAGATGTATCCTCGACTGTCTTCCATCCATCACCTGACCAATGTAGTATGAACGCGGCCGGAGCTTGTAGACGTAGGGTGTATCCACGTCTAACAGACCGTGGACGACGATTATGCTTCCAGACTTCAATTCTTCTGCATAGCTTCCTATCTCCCAAGTAGCGTTTTGCGACTTCCGGGATCAGGGCAAAGACACGACCATCAAGGGCAGAACGGAGGAGTTTAACGTACTCGGCATGAGCCCACATTAATGGCATGGCTGAGCCTGTAGGTCGGCCAAGGTGCATATGGGCATCTTGTTGATCTGGCTCATCCCAGATCTGCTCTGGCAACAGACCTGTTTCGGAGGCAAAATTCTCCATAGCGCGTATAAACGGCCTGATGTCATGTCCAGCGGAAAGTTCGTAGTGTCCTCTCTCCCCCGTGAGTAGCGGCCAAGCACGCCCTTTTCCCCAGCCTGCGTACGGACCACCTTCTGGCTGCTGACCATACCCATCATGATTATAACGATGCCAAGATGAACCAAATGGGGTATCAACCTTAAGCACAGCATCCACAACGCGTAGCGAATCTACAATAAGTGGATCGTCGGGCTTACGGATCCCGAACCGGACCAGCTGTAGGAAACCGGCGTCGACAACCTCCTTCGCTGGAAATTCGACTTGAGATCCTGGTGGCCGATTGGGAATAATAAGTGTCCCGTTGTTCGGATTCTCGTCGTAATAAGGATCATTGATGTTTACTGGATGAATTCGGATGTAATGACGCTTGATCTCCGGGAATAAAGTTCCGTCCGTGGTAACAGTCCAGTCTTCAATGTGACATTCCAAGAAGTCAGCGTACTCTTCAAGATATCGAGCTGTTGCATCTTCATTACGCTCCCGTGCAAAATAGGCAGCACAAACTAGGGCGGCGATATTGGATGCTAGAGTTGACGGAGAATAACCTGAAGCCTCCTCCCACCTTTCCTGCTGGGTTGCTGGTCCGTTGCGGATTAGGTAGGCTGCTGCTCTCTTTACCATGGGGTAAGGATCAAATCCGCGCAAACCTCCCATTTGATTGAGTCGGCGCGCGAACATTATGGGGAAGGCAACTTCGTCGAGTTGGATGCCCCTCCAATATGGCTCTCCGTTGATCCAAAAGTTTTGTGGAAAGCCTCCGTCCGCCTGCTGGCTTACGGCAAGATAAATCAGCGCCCTTAAGGGTGTCTCAGTATTTCCAGCAGCGAGCAAGCCCATAGCACTGTTTACCATATCCCGAGTCCAGACCAAGTGATATCCTCCTTTGCCTTCGTCTCCCTTTGCTTGACCCCAAGGGATAGAGAGCGATGCGATGAGAGCACCAGGGTAGGTCTTGTCCTCATGGGCCAGAAGGAGGCTGTAGCTCCCATGATACAGATTGCCACCGTCGCCAGACGCTCTTTCTAAGCGAAGGATTTTCCTCAGCGGGCGCTCCCACTGTTGAATGAAACGTTTGCGATGCTCACGGAAAGGAATGTCGAGCGCCTGTAGAAGCTGCGTCACAGCGTCGTGGAGACCACTCCCCAGAGCTAGCCCAAGGGTAAATTCCTTCTTTGTGTCCAGACTGACTTTTCCCGTAAGTGCTGTATTACCATTAATTGCCCTGTCGAACTCCCAATCCATCCTAAAGTTATCCGCAAGATCTGTCCACCCGTCGCTGGCGCCGACGTAACCGCAGGAAAGGCGTTCAAAGGGAACCGAAGCCGCCATAGCCAACCATGTCCCATTGTTCTCGGCTGCCAGGATCTCTCGGCCGGACACCTCGATTACGTAAGCATTGTTCCCTTGTCCTCCTCCATCTAAGTGAGGTGCACAGAGCGCATAGAGATTAAGCCGGGAGAGGAACTTCTCATCGCCGTCCAACCGAGTATGTTGAAGTATACACGAGAGGTGCGGGGCAACAATAACTTCCTTGACGATAGAATATCGACCATCGGGATCAGAATTAGTAATTCTATACCCTAGGGCATGATGGGAAAGACGCTTTGCCCTAGAGCTTAGGTGACGCCTCTCCTCATGGAAAAAAGTCTCCCCGTCACTTACGAGATACTGAAGGTCGCGGAGCTGGGGGCGATCAACGGTTGGATAGTAGATTTCGGTGACAATCCCGTTCCAAATTGTGAACCAAACCCTGCTATCAGCTGAGTAGGCAGTTCCCACTCCATCTTTGTTCCCATGCGTCCATCGAGGTTCGATGCCTGGTTTTCCAAAGGCCTCCTGTTGGCCACGGATCTGGACCATATCACTCTCTACTCACAGATCATATAGTTAAACCTGCTCCTTAATAGTTCAAGGAAACGTTCTTTTTCCTGCCGGAGAAGAAATGATTTACAATGGCCGAATACAAGTGTAATGCTTGCGGAGCAACATTCAGCACTGAAAAAGAACTGCAGGAGCACACTTCCCAAGCTCATAAGATGTAAAGAAATAGACGTGTCTCCATTCCCTCTTTTTTCTAATCAGACGAACTGATCCAGATCTATGTGGCTAAGACTCTTTACTCCATCTAATGCCTGAATGATCCTGGACTTCAGATAATCTCTATCTGGCGCCACACTTTGACTGACAAATTCGCCATCAATTAATAGGACCGGGGGATGCGTATCAACATATCCTAAGGGTAGCAACGCGTCCTTACGCCAGGTCTTTAACTCCAGCTTAACATCGGGGCTACTAATCTCCTCTAGGATCTTCTTTGCGAGATCTATTGTCTCCTCGCATGACCTACAAGTCTCTTTATTTTTCTTGGCAAGCAGTGTATTCCGCTTAATGGTGTAGATCAAGATCTTGATTTTAGTCAATCAATTTCACATCTTTGGAAACCATTACGCTGTTCTGGATGGACGGGTTCTCTTGCAGATGTAGCTGTGTCTGTGATTGGAGGATCGATGCTAGGCTGTCAAAACCCTCGCCGATCACCACTCTTCTGGCTTTGACGAAGCCGACGATTACGCCGAAAGTCATTCCTATTCCAAACAACATTAGTCCCATTCCTAGCAGTTTCCAAGGTAGCTGAATATCATCAAGTATCCTGAAGGTTAACAGGGAATCTAGGAACATAGGTGAAGTACTCTCTCCGGCAAAGGCTAGAGACTGGAAGGTTGCTAGGTTCGAGGCCATCACCAGGGCCATTGGTAAGGTAGTTGAGATAGCTATGAGTGAACCGATGAAAATGATTGACCATAGACGCCAGGGCGCCAGAGACATCGGCTTCGGCAGCACTGTCTCACTACGCTCGCCACTTCGAGATCCGTTAGACGATGTGAAGAGAAGGAGGTTGCTGAACATGCTTGGGAGGGTTAAGCCTGTAAGCCGAAGATTGATGATGATGGTAACTAAGTTGAATGCGACTGCGGTCAAAAGGAATCCGAAGGAAGCTAATTTTACCGTCTTAACCAGAGTGGTATAGACGCCGTCTGCAAGAACTGCATCTCTAAAAACAGCTGAGCCTTGTTGACCTGCTAACAGTTCGTTGAATACAGTGAGTCTAGCGCCATCAGCCAATAGAGCTAGGGCAAAGTTGACGAACATTAAGAATAAGCCGATTGTTGCCAAAGGGCGGACTATTCTGGTCGTCCAAAGGGTTCTTTCGACAGGAGTTATCTTTCCTCCAGCGTCAGCTATGGCTTCAGTCATGAATTGCCGGTGGGCTCTTAGATGCTTGATTATGCTAAGAAGCCAGAAGTTTATCGAGTAGATCAGTAAACCGAGACCAACGAAAAGCAGCTGCTCAATCGTGATACCCATCAAGCTATCAACTAGCCTTGCGGACTGCGCTGACAACGAGTTTGCGCGACCTCCAAGCTCTTCACCCAAGAGGGCGAACAGATTCACTGTTCTTATGGGTGCAAATGCTACAAGTCCGCTTATTCCAAGAACAAAGCCCAGCATCGTAGCGGATAACAGTCGTCTCGACACTCCTATTTTACTGAACTCGGATCGAGAAGTCTCCAAGAAGGCATTGACTTTTGGAAGCTGTAAACTATGCTTCGAGAACGTGTTAGCTAGAATATTCGGAAACGTCGTTAGCTGCATCCTTAGATAATAAACTATCGACGCTAATCCTAGAGGTATTCCTGTGAGCATCAATGTTGCTCCAAAAAACTCGACTGGGACAACCAGTGAGCCAATCAGCTGGTCTATCGTCAAGGCTTGCTGATACGCTAGGCTTGTGGTTGCACCAGAAAACTGCATGCTGAGAAGGCTAAGGGCGTTTAGGTCCCACACCGTCATTAACACTCCAACATTCACGAATTGAACATCGGTTCCAAGTACAAGGAGGATAGGGAAGATCTTCACAAACCACGGCTTACGTGGCGCCGAGCCGCCTGATGCGGTTTGGGCTTGTTTCCCTGTTGACGAAATGGTCTTTACAATCATGAAGATGGTTCCCCCTATGGCCAGTTTCAGGAGACTCATAGCTAATAGGAGGATCTGCTCAGTTGAGTGATTTAGCAAAGTCTCTACTGTTATCGCTCTTTCATATATGTCGCCGGAGGTGACACCGCTCACAAGTAGAGGTGTTAGAGTAAGGTCATTGAGACTACGGGCAGTCATCAACGCGAGTCCCAAGAGTACTATTCCTAGACCAGTCCACATCCAGACCTTGGTTTTGGAGAAGTACCATTGCTCGAACCGCTGGAAGGCAGAGAGTTTTTCCTCTTCCATAGTCTCAGTGACCCCTTGTTTTAGACGGGATGCTTTCTTGATGCTCACCCGTGGTGGAGGTTTACCAAAACTTCCACCAAGGCTTCTGGGTTTCTTGTCGAGTCGCTGCGGCCATCTCCAGCAGGGATTTGATGTTAGGCATGGGCAGGTTCTCTTCTTTGAAGATAGCACCGATAGCGTCGAGGAACATTGTTCGCTTCGCGTTTGGCCAGTCTAAGGTTGTGGCTAAGATGTGCAGCATGTCTGACTGGTTGATATCTTTGGGAATGGTTGTGCCTGCTTTTACTCTGGCGACTTGTATGGCTTTTCTGGCATCAGGGGGTAGCTCCGCGACGACGTTGGTTCGGGTTTTGATGAACTCGGCTTTCTTCTTTGGATGCAGTTTGTTGATAGCTAGGAGGATTCCTTTTACGGATTCCACTCTTTGCTCTGGGGGCTGTGCTGCGATCATCTTTAGACGTTCGGTGACCATAGCCTTACGTTGTGCTTCAGGTGCGTCAGCGAGCATCTTTATCATTCCGTCTATGTCGGTTGTAGTTTGTTGTGCCATTTTACCACAGGTCTATCATGGCGCGTTGTGCAGTTAAGTTGCGCCCGAGGACATCGATGGAAAAGAGTCTGGAAACCGTGGACTAGACACTTCTCATCCTACTCAAATGGTCGGTAAGGTGTTAGAATTGTTCGGTTAAGCCGTATATTCGGTTACAGAAGGGTGGAGCAAACGGTTAATAGAGGCTCAACTATAGATATGCTTCGACTTTGCTCCGTACTGGTGGGATCTTCATTGAAGATCGATAAGATGAATGTGCGTATCCTTAATATTCTTCAACGTGATGCTCGCAAACCAGTCTCAGAGATAGCTAGAGAACTGCGTAGAGCCGAAACTACTGTAAGGGAGAGGATTAAATTGATGGAGACAGAGAAGGTTATCAAAGGTTACTGCGCGGTCATCGACAAGAAAGCCCTTGGATATTCAACTGAAGCACTCATTTTCTGCAACATAGCTCCGGAGAAGCTTAATGGGGCTGTTGAGAAGCTTCTCACCCTT
>JACQRY010000171.1 GCA_016206275.1 Nitrososphaerota archaeon | reverse complement strand
TCCCCGTGGCTCATCCAGACAGTTATCTTCGATCCTAACCTCTTGAAGAGGTCGGATGGGTCCTTTACATTAAGTTCTGCTCTCCCATACTCCTTCTTTGGGCTTCTAACAACCTCTCCTCCAAACAGATGAACTATTAACTGCAACCCATAGCATATGCCTAAGACCGGTATGCCCAGATCAAAGATGCCTCTACTGCACATAGGTGTATTAGTCCCGTAGACGCTGGAAGGCCCGCCTGAAAGAATGATGCCTCTAGGAGACCTAGCTGTTAGAGCATCAGGTGAAACGTCGAAGGGCGCTAGCTCAGAGTAGACGCCGCACTCTCTGACTCTTCTGGCGATCAGATGGGCGTATTGGGCTCCGAAGTCCAGCACGATAACAGTGTCTTTCTTATCCTCTCCGGTCAACTGGGACAGATCCTTGCTTAGAAAATCAAGGCTTCTTTTCCAGCATCCTAGCGAAGGTCCAAGCTACAGAGTTGATGATCTCGTTCAACCTATTCTTGTCGCGGTAATTCTTAATGATGATTTTAGATATGGATCCGTTTTCTTCAGCCAGCTGGAAGTCGATGGCTTGGTCGCCGCGCAGCGCGCCTCGGCTTACTTCTTGTTGATCCTTATCCTTCATCCCGTCTATGATGCGGTTCACGAAGAAGGTCTTGAAGGGAGGAGTAGAAGCGGACAAACGCACATCGCTAGCAGGCACAATGGCTGCCTCAGCCTCAGCGATATAGGTGTTAGCCAAAAGTTTCCCATCACTACTCCTCTTTATCGGTCTTACCTCTTTGAATTCTTCGGCAGCAACTTTCGGGGGAGACGGAGCAGGTGGAGGGGTTGCCTGTTCAGGGGTGGCGGCTCGTAGCTCTGAAGCTGCCTTGAAGCTGGTTTTGCGGAGCACAGTGTCTACAACAAACAAGGTTTCCCGTAGCTTCTCCATCTCCGCTTCTAGTTCCGCAATTCTTCCCTGAGCCCATTGTTTCAACTCCGCGGCGCGCTTAACCTCCTCCTCGGTGAAACTCATGAGGAGGCTCCTTGCGTTGACAAGTGTTTTAAGTTTGACTATACATTGTCTCCGTCGTGGCTAAATCCTACTCTAAACGATTATTCACTTCACCGTAGGAAGCATTAGATATGCACGCCAAACGGTATTCACTGCCAACTTGCCCGCAGGGATAAGCTAATGGTTACCAAAGGTTCGGCAATAGGTTCCACCAGCAGTTCTACTTCGGAGTTTCCGAAGAAGAACGAGGAGACGAAAAGCCTACAAAAGATAGCTTTAGCATCCATCTTCGCAACCCTCTTTGCTATCATAAGACTTATTCCCACATACCCTCTGCTCGGCGTGCCCGGAACCACTTTCCCTGCATCTGACATTTTAGCTCCTATCTATGGTGTGATCTTAGGACCATATGTGGGTGGGGCAAGTGTGCTGCTGGGAGTTTTTCTGTCTGTGGCTTTGGGTAGGCCTTTGGTCTTCCTTGGCTTGGATTTTCTGCCTGCTTTGTGCAACACTTTGGCTGTGGGCTTGTTGATGAGGGGTAATCGGATACTGGTACTTTTTTTCAACATAGTGTTGCTCGCGGTTTTCACGGTAAGCCCGTTTACTCTGGCGCTTGTGAAGATGCCGTTCGCTCCGGCTGGTCTATCGGTGCCCTTCTCATGGCTTCATGTTGTAGGGATTATCGTATTAGCGTCTCCTCTGGGGGCGAGGGGAGCTCACTGGGTGAAGGAAGGTTCGGTGCAGGCTCTTCTGAAGGGCCTATTCATCATCTCTCTGATAGGCACATTGATTCAGCATCTGGTTGGGGGTCTTGTGTTCGAGTGGATCCGTGGGGTGGTCTTGAGCGATCTGGATCCTGAGGGATTTGCTTTGCTGTGGCAAGTGATCTTCTGGCTTTACCCGATTGAAAGGATTGTCACAGCGTTGATAGCTACGGTTGTGGGTGCGAGTCTGATTAAGGCTCTTAGGCGTATGCGTCGTATTCCGCTTTAACGCAGCCTCTTCTTGACTTCACTAGCTATGACTTCAGCCATCTCTGAGGTTTTGGCTTTGCCGCCCAAGTCGTATGTAACACGTTTACCGTCAGCTATGACTTTGTATGTCGCATCGAAGATAGCCTTAGCCTCCTTCTTTTCTCCAGCGTAATCCAGCATCCATGCTCCTGAAAGGATAGTTGCTGTAGGATTCACCTTGTTTTGACCCTTATACTTGGGTGCGCTTCCGTGAGCAGGCTCGAACATAGCGTAATTGTCTCCCAAGTTGGCTGAGTATATGCATCCGATACTTCCGACTAGGCCCGAGGCTTCCTCGGAGAGGACATCCATGAACAGATTGGTGCTCAGGACAACATTCTGGTTGAAGCGCTGCGGATTCTTCACCAATTGCTGAGCAAAGTTGTCTATGAAATAGTCTTCAAGCCCGATCTTGGGATGCCTTTTCGCAATGGTCTTGACGCTATCCATGAACAAACCATCGGTAATCTTCAAAATGTTGCCTTTACCGATAGCGACAACCTTCTTCCAGCCCCTCTTCTCAGCTTCCTTAAACGCGTATTCAGCTACTCTTTCGCTACCCTTCCTAGTAATCTTCCTTATCGCTATAGCCACATCATCAGTCAACTGATATTCTATCCCGCTGTAGAGACCTTCAGTAGCCTCCCTCACGCATACGAAATCCACGTCTCCGAGAGGCTGCTTCATGTTCGGCAGAGTCTTAATCGGCCTAACATTGGCGTAAAGATTGAACTTCTGCCTTATGCTTACAGCCACGCTTCTAGGAGTTCCTGGGATGGGAAGTGTTGTAGTGGGACCCTTGTAGCATGCTATGGAGTTCTCCAAAAGATTCCATGTCCCAGCGGGAATAAATGAATCTCCCCTATTCTTCTCCCACCACTCCATTCCGGCGTCACACGTAACAATCTTCAGACGTGTGCCCGCAGCCTAGAGAACAGTGAGCATAGCGTCAACAAGCTCTGGGCCGGCTCCGTCTCCTCTGATCAAAGCAACCTGCTTGGCCAACGACTTTTCGAGCTGCGGTTTTTTGGGCTCTTAGTTAAGCTTTA
>JACQRY010000013.1 GCA_016206275.1 Nitrososphaerota archaeon | reverse complement strand
GTCCAAGGTTATCCACAAAATAAGTGCTGTCTCAGGTTCATCTATTTAATCAACATCGATGATTATCTTGGCACTGTTAACATCACGGATAATTCGGAACTACTCTAGGAGTTTCAGGAATTCTTCCTTGCTCAACCCGGCCTCTGCTATTATTGTCATCAATGTACCACGCTTAATCTCGTCGTGTCTTGGGACAGGCACAACGTTCTAATCTTTGACCAGGTATACGTGGCTGCCTCTTTGCCTAACTACCCTATAACCTGCCTTGCCTAAGGCTTTTACAACGTCACGCCACGACAGGACTGGAAGCTTGCTTGACAGCTATCCCAACCAGCTGCTTCTTTGCCTTTGATTTACCTAAGACCTCAGCCCTAACCTCGAGGTAACCTCCGACTGCTTCCTTTATGTTGCTGATAGCTTCCTCTCTAGTTTCGCCCTGTGTAGCCACAGGAAGCTCAAGACACTTTACTACGAATCCACCTTCTTCCGCTGGTTCAAGCACAGCGGTAAACTTCCGTAACCGAGCCTTCATCTCTCTCAGTGAGAGTCGACGACCCCTTTAAGCATTTGCACCCTCTCCCCACAGACGTCACTAAGCAATAGACCTTTAGATAAGCAACCATAACATCAGGAACATGGATCTAGGAGTAGCGTTGAGCGGCGCCACCCCAGTTCCTGCCGCGATAACATGCGCCAGAACTGCAGAAGAGGTAGACTTGGACTCCATTTGGATCACAGAATCCACTACTCGCGAATCCTTCTCCGTCTTAGGTGCTCTCGCAGCATCTACAAGAAAGATCAAGCTGGGAGCAGGGATTATCAATGTTTACACTAGGCCCCCTGCTCTGACAGCGATGGGGATAGCTACTGTTGACGAGGCTTCTAACGGCAGAGCAATACTTGCATTGGGTGTCAGCAATAAGAACAGGATGGAGAGTGGTTTCGGTTTGCCTTATCCGCCTCCCGCGGCGCGTACAAGAGAGTATGTGGAAGCTGTTCGAAGAATACTGTCCGGGGAAAAAGTGGCGTTAAACGGGGAGACCTTGAAAACAAGTTTTCAACTCGGTTTCAAGCCCCAGCGGAGCAGAATACCGATCTTCATAGCAGCCCTAAGGAGCAAGATGATCAAGCTGGCATCCGAAGTGGGTGACGGCGTACTGCTCTACTTCAGGAGTCCCGAGACCATTAAGGAAGCCGTTGGAATTGTTAGGCAGGTAAGGTCGGACGCTTTCAAAGTGGCAAGCTTCGTCAATGCCGCTATCGGGGAAGACGGTGACAAAGCTGAGAAAACAGGGAAAAAAGCGATTGTGCAATTCGTTCAACTGCCTCCTTACCAGCGGCTCATGGCTGAATCAGGCTTCAGCGCAGATATAGATGCTATCTTAGAAGCTAAGAGAAAGGGAGATGATGAAGCAGCGTTGGAAGCGGTTAGCAGGAAAATGCTTAGGGCTCTCGCTGTTGCAGGTACTGCCGAGGACTGCAGGTCTCAGGTCAAGGAATATTCCGATCTAGGATTGTCGCACTTAATCTTCTACTTGCATCCAGTGGGGTCTGACGTGGCAGCTTCCTTAGTGTACATGGCTAAGGCTCTGAAGGGTGCAGTTTAGTTATCTGTTTTGTTGCTGCACCAGCCAAGTCTTTCTTACTACTTTGCTCTGCGCTTGGGTTTGTCTTCTTTGACGGCGATGGCCTGCACTTCCAGTTTGTATTCAGGCTTAGCTAGAGATGTGATTCCGATCGAGGCGCTGGCGGGCTTATGGCTCTTGAAGAACTCTTTCCTAACCTCTCTTACAGCATCGATGTCACGCATATCAGTGAAGAAGACGGTGAGCTGAGTGACATCCTCCAATCCTGCTCCTGCAGCCTTCAAGATGGTTTTGATCTTGGTGAAGATCTGCCTCGCTTGAGCCCTCGCGTCACCATTTCCCACGGTTCTACCCTGCTCGTCAGTGCCTGTTTGCCCTGCTACGAAGATCATGTTACCGACTTTTACTGCCGGTGAGTAAGGAGTGTCCTTACTCCAACCCTTAGGTGTAATATAATCCATGGACAGGAGGCTAAGCATAGGTTGCCTTTAATCTTCTCTTATAGGCCCCAGCTAACCGTCTTTGTAGGTGTAACTACTACGAAGGGCGCCTCACCTTCGCCCCAAGGCTCAGCTCTGACCCATGAAAACC
>JACQRY010000166.1 GCA_016206275.1 Nitrososphaerota archaeon | reverse complement strand
GAGTTAGACAATGTGCTTGGTAACGGTTTCCAAGCAGGTTCCCTAGTGCACATACAGTTGGATCATAGCGTCGATCCCAAAATTGCACCCATCCTATTAGGCAAGATAGTAGCTAACTTTGTTAATAACATGCATCCTGTCATCATCCAACCATTCGCAGGCATAGACGCATCCTATCTCAAGACCTATATGGACACACACCTACCAAGCACAGCCACAAAAGGTCTAGTTAGGATGCTAGTAACCAGTGTTAACCGAGGCAAACAGGCTGAAGGTCCCAGAACAGATGTTGAAGGCAGACTAAAATCCCTCCAGAGAATCCTACTAGACACCAAGGAAGAGTTCACACAGAAACCCCTGCTAGCCATAATGGCAGGGAACATAGCTCCCTTAACTCAAGATGATAATTCTCTTGACCTACAACGCTTGAAAGATTTTATTAGATCCAACGCTCATCTCTCCGTTCTGGTCACAAGACCCTCTACAAATGGTGCTCCAGACCCTCTTGCTCAAGCTGCAGACGTACAGCTGAAGGTCTCGGAGGTCAGTGGAACTCTGCTACTCCAGTTGGATAAGCCTTGGTCTCCTCTATACGCCGTCGTATTAAGCAGACAGGCTGGTCGCCCTAAAATCGAACTACATACCATAGTTTAGCACTCTGCCCCCAGCAGATATCCGGAATCGTATTCTGGGTTAACACATTACCTTGTTCCCTTAGAACTCACAAAGTTCTCCGGCGTCTTAGCTAAGCCGCGCATGTAGATGCACTCCTCAGACTTCACCGCCAAAGACTCTTTCGGAACAGGCATATCTGTCAACCCCCAAGGAGCAGCTTCTTCTCCCACTCGAGTATAGCGAGCCAAGACAATCGGCACAGACTCATCCGCCTCGCCCATAAGCAGCTGAGCCGCAGAGCAGAGGTCATCGGCAATCGCCCTCTGAGTGTAACGAAGCTTATTCCCGAACAAATCCTCCCGCCCCCTCTCATCTTTAACCGGCAACATCCCTGCCACACCAATAGCTACACCGGTTGTGCCTCTCCTAGTGGGGGCAAGCCTACTATCTGAGATTATGACACCGATTCTGACACCAGCCATCTTCCTAAGTCTATTCATCATCTCCTCAGCCTTCTTGAACGGCTCCTTAGGGTACAGAATAGCATACCCATGGAAAACATTTGAACGATCAATCCCGGCGTTAGGCCCAATTATGCCGTCCCTGATAGCCAAAGCGAAGCCAGGGACACCTCGGTAAACCTCATCAGATTCCTGCAGCACCAGTTCAGCGAGACTTTCATCCATCTCAAGAGCCTTAGCCATACGCCTAGCTCCCTCGCTAGGTGAAACATCATCAAGCTTCACGATCCTACCCTCAGACATAGCAATGAACTTGCCCGAAACTATCAGTATATCGTCATCCCTCAAAGCCTCCCCGCCTTCTCTAACCACCTCCAGAAGCAGATTCGCAACATCGAAACGATCCTTCATCGTTGGAGTCCTGAACGGGATCAGAGTTATTTTTCCAACCAACATTTCTCAAAGACATCCTGCAACCAACAATATATTACGCTTCCCCACTTACCGTTAACCCGGAAAAGCCTTTATCTAAACACCCCATCAAAAAGGCGGTATGCTCAACCCCTACTACGAGTATTCACCAATAATAAGAAGACGCCCCCTCAAATGGCCGAACAACGCAAAAGTAGCAGTAATAGTAACAGTCAACCTCGAAACTTGGAACCTGCAACCAAGAAGCAACGGCGGCCCACCAATAATAGGATCAGAGATGCTACCTCCACAGGCCGCCGATGTCCCCAACTTCTCGTGGAGAGAATACGGCCACAGAGTAGGCATCTTCAGGATCGCCAGCATGCTCGACAAACTAGGAATCAAAGCCTCCGTCACACTAAACGCTCTAGCAGGAGAACGATTTCCCATCATAATAGAAGAGTTGAAGAAAAGAGGCTGGGAATTCATCGCCCACTGCTACAAACAGGACGACGTGATTCCCAAACTAAGCGAAGAAGAAGAGAAGCAATACCTACAGAAAGTCACAGACACCTTCAAGAAGGCAGTCGGCTCCGCGCCCCAAGGATGGCTCGCCACAGGCGAGCGGTCAACTCTAAACACACCCAAGATCTTGGCAGATCTAGGGTACAAACACTTCAGCGACTACCAGAACGATGATCAACCGTACTTCCTCAACCTTGGCGACAACAAAAGGCTCCTATCAATACCCTACAGTTCTGAACTCAACGATTACCGCTGCATCAGAAGCGGCCTACCGCACACAGCCCTCACCGACATCATAAAGGATGAATTCGACGTCCTCTACGAAGAAGGCGCTGAAAACGGTAGGCTCATGAACATCGGGCTGCATCCACACGTGGGTGGAAGAGCACATCGAACAAAAGCTCTGAAAGCGGCCCTTGAATACATAAAAGAGCATAAGGGCGTATGGTTCGCTCTTAGAAAAGAGATCTACGACTGGTGCATAATCAATCTGAAAACCTGAACCCGTCTTCAAAATG
>JACQRY010000188.1 GCA_016206275.1 Nitrososphaerota archaeon | reverse complement strand
TCATCTTTCTTAGCCTTAACGAGAATGCTGCCTGCGGATTTGTAGACAACTTCATCCGGCCCAGCTTTTCTAAGCTCGGTGAGAGCCTTGTCGAGCTCAGCGAGCTCCAGCTCTACCTGCTGCTTCTGAATCATGATCGCCTGCAAGTTTTGTTGGAGCTGCTCGTAGCGTACCACAGGTTCCCTAAGCATGGGCGGTATCTCTTCTCTGCTCAAGATAACTCGGCCTTCGGAATTGAAGCTCAGAGTCAACCTAGATAAGGCTTACCTAAGCTCCGACGATACTGTGACGGTCTCCTCCGCCACATTGATCAGTCTAAGGTAAGAGTTCAATGCAGCCCTGGCGTCAGCCAGCTTTTCAGCCTCCAGATTTATTGTAACTCCGCCTTTAGAGAGCTTTATCTCTGCACTCACCTTTGAAGAACCTCCACGTATCTCGGGCCGTATCGCTTTCTCAAGTACTCCAGCATGCTGCCTAGGCAGCTGGAGACGAATGTCTATGTGAACTCTTTCCACCGGGAAAGTCGAAGCAGCGATCCTGCTAGCGGGTCGATGTGGCGAGGTCGTAGGCACCGCCAGCCACTTTGTAGTCGCATGAGCTGCACGTCCAAATCCCTACTGCCTGTCTTTTCATATTCCAGGAGCCGCAGGAGGGGCACCGGCGTTTCGCCTTCAGGGTTTGCATTACCCGCGTGTACCTTTTTCTGACTGTAGCGCCGTATTTTGCTCTTAGCCCTGCTAGAGACTTTTTAGCCCGTCTAGGCAAGACCTATCTCCCTCTTCAAAAGATCGCGGTTCTCTTTACCTTTTACCAAGGCTGTGTCTCTAGCTTGCATGATTTGCTCCACGGTGAAGCCACCGGGACAACCTTTCTGCCCAGCGCAGATATTATCATCATGGTCGCTTGCCAGGGTTAGTCGAGCATCCATAAGAGCCTCCTCCTCCAAGTCTGGATCCACAATCAAGACGTCTTCTATCCTTGCCATCGTCACGGAGATAGGTGTAGTCCTAATCGGCAGGGGTACCATCTCCTCGGTGGCCTTGACTTCTTCATTTGCAACATCATACTTGCGGATCTTAGCGGTAGCTAAGGCTGCAGTGCAAGCGTAAGATATGGTGTCAAACAGGTTTCCGTCTATGTCCAGCACGCTTACATCGATGAAGACTGCGAGAACCTTCTTTCCAGGCAGCAAGCAGAGCTTTTTGAGATCAATCATTTTTGATTCCCGTATTCCTCGGTCAACTACTCTGGCCAGCTCGATGGCATCTTCGCTGGGTGGTCCTGGCTCAGCGTTCCGGGACGATATGGGCAGAACCTCTGTGTTGACGATTAGGAGCCCTTGATCCGGAGTATCGGGGAAAGGTGTACCCATCTCCACTTTTACTCCTGCGATGACCTGAGTGTTGCCTATGCTTACTTTGGCTGAGCCGCTAGCCTTCTCGATCAAGCCTGTTTCGATCTTAATGGGCCTATAGTCGAGTAGGCCTCTTCCGCTTAGACGCCTGCCTTTTGATAGGAACTCCGCCATACGGGTTTTCCTGATCTGCTCGACCACTATCGGTTTTTTACCTATGGCCAAAGATTATTCCTCCGGACCTTCCTGAACCTCTTGCTGCGGAGGCTCAGCCTTCCCGAAGTATTTTGATATCAATGTAGCCTTCTGAGCGTCGTAGAGGGTTTTGCATCCTTGGAGCGCCATCTCGAAAGCGGTCTTGAACTCCTCCCCTGTCATCATTCCATCTAGTTGCAGCAAGGTAACCTGGTTAAGATTAGGCATTATTGCTACAGGCAGATCTGCGTCTCCTTCCTTGTCTTCAACATCACTCAGATCAAGCACAATTTGCCCACCTAGTTTTCCAGCTGCGCATGCGACCACCAGGTCCCGCATGTTTATGCCTGCGTCAGCGAGAGCCAAGGCAGCTGCAGTCAAGCCTGCACATCTTGAGCCTCCATCTGACTGCAATACTTCCAAATACACGTCTATTGCAGTCCTCGGGTAATCACCTAGAATCAACGCAGGCTCCAAAGCTTCTCTCAAAATCTTCGAGATCTCGATTTCTCTCCTTGAAGGCGCCGGATTCTTCCTAGTATCAACGGAAAATGGAGACATATGATATCGGCATCTTAAGAGACATCTGTCTGGAAGAGTCTGATGCTTCGGGTGAACCTCTTTAGGACCGTAGACTGCAGCCATGATTTTGTTCTTGCCCATCTCTATGTACGCTGAACCATCAGCGTTTCTTAACACCCCCACCTCAAGTTTGAAGGGTCGGAGCTGATCGAATCTTCGTCCATCCACTCTTAGACCCTGTTCATTGATAAGCGTAGTCACCGCTATGCACCCCCACTTTCAGCCAACAGAGCTTCAACCTTCTGAGTCAGATCCGCGGTGTGAGCCTCTTGTTCGATCAGCCTGATGGTCTCCAAAGCCTTAGCGATACCTTCAGGAGGCCCCATTACCACGATGAGCCCGTTCTGCCCAATCGAAAGCCGGCAGCCGGTTCCTGCTTCAACAGTTTTTATCATTGAACCCTTCTTTCCTATCAACCTAGGCACCTTAGTTGACATAATCTTAACTATTTCTCCCTTGTTGATAAGCCCCAGCCCCGGTCCTGACACCGAAACTAACGGGTCACGTGTACGGTCGAAGGCAGCTATCTTAGCTGCTATGAGATCTCCCACCTTGAACCTGTCCAGCATTGAATCCTGAGCAGGAGAATAGTCCCTTCCGAAGACAGATTGAGCCGGCAGGAAGGCGAGGAAACATGATGCGATGTCAACCTCCCATGCAAAGGCCGAATAGTCTGTGATCTTCCCTATGACGAAGTCGTCCACCCTAGGTATGTAGACTCCCGACAGAGGTATAACCCTAACTTCTCCCCTGCTGATCTCGGCCAACCCTACTCTTGTTGAATAAACCTTGTCTTGGTTGGCATAAACGTTGGCTCCAAGCCTGTACTTACCATCTACGATAAGCTCCCCAGGCACCACGTATTTCCTTGTCACTCCGGGCATTACTATCACTCTTATCTTATCACGTTAACTTGGGCTGCGCCCTTCGTCACCGCACCGAGCTTTTCAAGCAGCGCTGCGTGAGCGCCAGCAGGTATCTCCAGCAACGCAGTGAGGGAGCCGTCAGCCCCCCACTCTTCTTTATGGGATTCCCCGAACCCCTTTAGAACCCCCATGGATTGGGGGGCAAACTGAGCCGGAACCTTAACCATAATCCTCATCTTTTCCGATTTCATAGGCAGTATAGCCCTCATCTGATCGACTATAGCCTTAACCTGCTCCTCAACCGGTTTAAAGGCGTCTATTGACACCCTCACCTGTAGCAAAGCCTGCTCAATCCTCATGGGAGGATGAGGCAGCCCAGTCTTGGGGTCTACGAAGTTCCTAGATATGAAGTTAATGATCTGCTTCTTCTTTTCTTCCACAAGACGCCTCCTCTGATCTGTAGTCATCTGCAGATCCCCCCTCTCCAAGACCGCCTTGGCTGCTTGCGCTACATCCGAGGTGTGGAAGAACTTCTTGAGTTTTTCTGCTGATACGCGGAGGCCCTTCGAGGAGTCAGAGTAAACTTCGTCTACTGCTATCACTTGGGATAACTCCACCTTTCTTCCTAGTTTATAGTTCAAGGCGTTGTCAGGGTTGACTAGAATCTCAAAATGTTCGCCGTTGATGGTCAACCTTACGGTAGTAAACTTCGTTGACATCAAAGCAACACTTCTCCACTTTTCTCCCTGCTTATCCGCCGACATCGACCGTAATAAAGTATTGGGCTGCCTAAGGCTGCGTAATTGATCTGACGGTAAAGCCAAAAGGTGGATCTACGAGGATAATTGTAGGTTTTGGCTGATGGTAGATTCTCTATTCGATATCAGCCTGTTGAAAGACTCCTGTCTACTGATATTCTCCGATAGACAGGCTGTATCTGCCGTGTTGAACGGTGTATGGCTCGGTCTGCTAGACTTACTCAGCTGCGCGAGCACGTGATTTTCTTCTTCTGCTGCCGTTTCGCTGAGCTCTCTTCGCACG
>JACQRY010000176.1 GCA_016206275.1 Nitrososphaerota archaeon | reverse complement strand
TGTACACAAAGCGAAATTGTAAGGCAGGTTCACTGGTAGGCTTACTGATGAGCCTCTGTAGGGAGTATAGATTCCAACGGTGATCCATTGGTAGACGGAGGCCAAGGCGAAGAGGTCGAGAGTGGAAGGACATATGGTGCTTCTGTCCGCTCCTCGTTGCAGCCTAGAGTACATTAAGTCACCCAGTGTTATCGCGTGGCCTAGGCCAAGTGCGTGGCCCAGCTCATGGAGGACCACGTTTTGGAGTATCATTTGACTGGTTCCCTGCGTCCGAACCGTTATCTCTGCTCCTGATATTGATGGACCGCGGCTGAACTCTAGGTTGGCTACTCCTGCGGCTTGGCTGGAGCCGAGGCGGTTTGTGAATCGGATGGTGATGTCTGGCCGGCCTTGTATTGCAGTGTCGTTGACGCCAGCAACATATAGATTCATGTTTAGGTTTCCTAGGTAAGAGTAAGATGGATTGGTGTCAGCAAACCAGTCAAGAGCCTTATTCCATTCTGCCACTGCTTTTCCTGCTGCTGTGACTTGGGATGAGCCGGCTGTTACCCCGATGGTTGGGGTCGTAGTTACTAGAACCGTTAGATCAGTTTTGCTCCAAGAGGCTGCGTAGCCGCGGTAAGGAGAGACCAAGCTAATGGAGAAGCTTTGTTGGCCTGTTTCTTTGGTTAACTGCGTAAGTTCAGCCTTGGGCAAGATGGCTGAAACTAAGGCAGAGGTAGCTCCTTTGCTGATTGCAGCAAAGGGCCAGCTCACTGAGTTGGATTGAATGGGTATGTTTAGAGAAGTGATGCCTAACCCTAGGACCACCATTAGCACCAATGCCAAACCAACTAGTTTACCGCCCATGTGCATCTGACCCCTTTCTTAGTCAATTACTATAATTAAGGAACAGCTTGGAACAGGGCTGATACACTAGATAAAACCGTTGGGGGGAAACAGAGTTTAGCGACATTTTATAAGGACTGGGCAAGTTTCATAGTGATGTGCCTAAGATCAAGCTCCGTCAAAACCCTTGGCAACCAAGAGATGTCTCCAAGCCCCTAGGCCCCAGATGCCCTTACTGCGGCTCTTCCAGCACACATCCTCTGAAGGCCTTTACGGCCGACGGCTTCCAGCAGTACCGGTGCAGCTCTTGCCTGAAAACCTTTGAGAAGAAGCTCTAGGGTAAAGATGTGCATGAACATTGAAGTCGCTGCCTACGCGCTGTCCTAACTGTGGCACCCATAGAGTCATAGTAGTGCCAACAAAGGCTTCCCGAGGGAAGCACTATCATTGTGACAAGTGCAACTATGAGTGGCAGAATAGAACTGTTAGGAGGCGACGACGACGGATAACGCTGTATAGAGTTCTTATGCAACGGGTCTTGGAAAAGAGGGATTTGTTGAATAGTCAAGACAGGTTTTTTGTGGAGAAGACGGTCACGCGGGACAAGACGAATCTCAGACATCATACTAGACTTCGCAGAATAGCGCACAAGATCGGGTTGGATCTGAGGGAAGACGAATAATTATCTCTGAATGCTAGGGTGAGGCCCTTGTTAAAGTGCCGTGAAGCATAGCTTTCACTGTCTGGTTCCACGCCTGTTTTGCCTCCGCTTCGCCAGTTCCAATTAGAAGACTGGCCATTAAACCGTCGAATAATGCTACAAGGCCCATAGCGAGCTGGTGAGTCTCCAAATCCCGTTTGAGAACCCCTTTTCGCTTCTGTTCTTCTAGGAACGCTCTAACTGTGTTCAGAGTCTTGTCATAGTTCTGTTTAACCATTTTCTTAAGGGTAGGGTTCCTAGATGATTCTGAAAGAATCTCGAAGCTTAGGTTCGGTGTCCAAACCGATTGCTCTAGCATCATGTTGAAGAAGGTTTCAGCGTTCTCCAGCAAGTCTCCATCTTTGAAACTTGTGAACATGATTTTAACTAGAATCTGGGGGCCTAGTTCACATATTTCTTTGAAGAGTTCTCCCTTGCTTTTGAAGTATAGATAGAGAGCTCCTTTGCTTACCCCCAGTCTTTTAGCTACATCGTTCATGGTGGTCCCGTCATAGCCTTTTTCCGAGAAGGCTTGGAGAGAGGCTCTTAGTATTCTGCTCTTTGCTTCGGTCTTGTATTCGGGGTAGACCCTTGGCATCTGTATGCGGTGGTGTGTTGTTAGCGACCTGTATTTTAAGGTAACCCACAGGTTTAAATATTGACTGATCGGTCAGTTTAATTGGGGGCGCACTTAGATTTGAAAGTGCCTTCAAGAAACAGCCTAGTTCTAGTATACACCATAGGTGTTTTAGGTGCTTTTCTGCAGATATCAGGAGGATACTGGGATGTCTCATGGCATATTCTAGGGCTAGTTGAAACCTTCTTCACGGTACCGCACACTGTCTTGTACACAGGAGTAGCGTTGGCAATCGTAGTCTCTGCAATAGGCCTCGTTCTTAGGATAACGGTCTTCAGGCGTGAAGGCACGGAAAAAACTCTTCTCACTGGTCTACTAATCGCTTCCATGGGCGGAGCTTTGCAGCTTATTGCAGGACCATTTGACTTCTGGTGGCATGAAACCTACGGTTTCGACCCCTTTCTCTTCACCCCCTCGCACAGCGTGTTGATCACCGGAATCATTCTTGTAGGCTTCGGCATGGCTTTGGGAAGCGTACGCCTGCTAAGAGCATATCAGGCGCACATAGAATCAGGCGGATTCAACGCCTCTTCAAGATGGCTTCATCTGCTGGTAATTATCTCACTTACCACCTTATGGCTGGTTCTGAACAGCGTGGTCTACTTGTTAACAGATGTTGGCGGAATGGCTTACACCTTCAATCTGAGTAGCGATTTTGTCAGGCAGACGTTTCGAACTGTATTCATAGGTGCAGCTGTTGTGCTGCTTGCTTTGACGGGCACATTGGTGCTTTTCACAACGAAGAGTATCATGAAGCGGAGAGGTGCAGTATCAATAATCGCTGCGTTATCTGCGGCTGTATCGGCTACAACCAACTTAGGCTTCAGAGCCGTTGTACTTGGAGACGGACAAGAAGCTGCGACAGGGTTGACAGGGCCCGGAATATCCTCTTTCATCCCCATATACTTATCATTCCTCGTTCCCATAGTGCTATACGATCTACTGCTGGATGCATCAGTGTCAAGAACAAAAATGCTTGTGGCAGGTGCTTTGATCGGGCCTTTTGCATCATTCCTCGACGGGTTTAGATCCGTAGATTTGTGGACTGGAGCCTCTAGCAACATGATCCCTATGTTAATTGTTCCAATGTTAGTAGCGGGAGTTGCAGCCAGTCTACTTAGCACTAAGTTTGGAAACATCTTGATAGCGGAGAAGACTATTATGGCAACGCGAGCCAGTCAAGGAACCTAAGACCTGAAACGCCTATCCCAGTATGTTTGCAGCTATCTTCGCGTAAATCTTCGCAGCGTCAACAACCTGAACAGCATCCACGTATTCATCAGCTACATGGGCTTGCTCAAGCCTGCCAGGCCCAAGTATTACTGTAGGTATTCTTCCACGGTTGACCAAGATGCTCATGTCGCTGGTGGCAGGGAAGCCCCCTATCTTGGCTGCACCTTTGACAGCTTTGACCGCTTCTCTGCAAGCAGTGACTACTTTTTCAGCCTCAGGGATCTCAGCTGCCTCTCTTTGAGAAATAATCCTGACTTCAGCCTTGAACTCAGGATCCGCGTCGCCAAGCTTCTTCAATAGAGACTCAATCTCATCTTTGGCCTTTTCAGGCGACTCTCCAGGCACAAGCCTCCGGTCAACTTCAACCCGACAGAAATCTGGAACCACATTCACCTTCACTCCTCCTTCGATCCTACCCACATTGACAGTGGGATTTCCCACCACATCGTTCCTCCTAGTCTCCAAATTCCTTAGATGCTCTTCGAGAGCGGAGATTAGCTTAGCCATCTTGAAGACCGCGTTTACAGGAACATCTTTACCGGAAGATCGGATCCTGCTTGAATGGCCCGAGACTCCACGAGTAGTAATCTCAAGCCAAAGCGTGCCCTTATGAGCCCTCTGGATCTCAAGGTTTGTAGGTTCTCCGATGACAGCCATATCAGCCTTGTAACCCCGGTCCACCAGACTGCTAGCCCCCAAACCCATTGATTCCTCATCCATCACTGCTGACACGACAAGATCGCCCTTCAATCGGAAATCTTGTTCAACCAGAGTCTTGGCAGCTACAAGTATCGCGGCGAGACCACCCTTCATGTCAGTGGATCCCCGGCCATGGACACGCCCATCTCTGATGGAGCCTGAGTATGGGTTGAAGCTCCAAGCTGACCTTTCACCTGCTGGAACCACGTCAAGGTGACCGTTGAACATCAAGACAGGCTTGCTTTCAGACCCCTTCAACCTAGCTACTACGTTAGGTCTTTTAGGTAGAACCTCATAGATTTCAACTGAGAATCCCAAACCATTCAAGAATTCCGCTACAAACTCCGCAGCCTCTTCCTCTTCTCCAGGAGGATTCTCACTGGGGATCTTAACCAAGTTACTGGTGAGGTGAATTACCTCGTCGCCCCGCATCAGCTCTGCAGGATCCTTCAAGACGATCCTTCAACGGTGTTCATTAGACTAATATTTATTGTTCGTCAGAGTTTGATAAGACAATTGAACATAGTGCCATCGTTCTAGTTTGTCTTATCGGCTTAATGAGCATGTGCATACCCAGCCAAGTTATGCGCCCCAAGCAGGAAACCAGTCAGTTCGGACCAGATTTCCTCGAGTTGGCTGTTTTAGCTCCAGTTTCCCTGTAGGCTACCAGTATGGCAGCGACAAAGTAGATGCCTCCAACAGCTAACGAAATTCTGCCCAACCATGAGAATGGCCCACCTGGAAATGTGCCGAGAAAGCCACTTAGGAAACCGATCGCGATCGACGCCAGCCCAAGAGAGAACCAGTAGAGGATGGGTATTTGAGAAATCATGTATTGTCTCATTAAGACTATGGAAGAATATGAGAAGAGCACTGTCGCGGCCCCCAGCACTTGGGCTCGGAGCAGAGTAGGTCCTACTCCCTGAACGAAGAAATCAGGTATCAACTTCAGCTCTACAGCCAATATCAATACTATGACTAGCAGGATGCCTCCAAGGTAGTTCACAAAGAGGGTCACGGTGTGCTTCCCAAATTTCAAACCCTTGTCGAACAGGCCTAAAGTTACAAACACGCCAAAGAAAATCCCGGCGAAGAGGAATGAT
The DNA here is from genome assembly GCA_016206275.1 of Nitrososphaerota archaeon. GTDB lineage: Archaea > Thermoproteota > Nitrososphaeria > Nitrososphaerales > JACQRY01 > JACQRY01. The sequence continues at coordinate 1,714 of JACQRY010000176.1, read as the reverse complement.
GCGTTGGAAATCGCCACCAAGTGGTTCGGGCCTCTAAAAGGAGGGTTCCCAAGTATTTGTGACACCAAAAATCCGAGACCCAAGACAAGTGACCCAGTTCCTAGGGCAACCAGGTTGAAGGAGCCACTTGACAAAAAGCCCCGGGCGAAGAAGTATGCAACGATTAACGCGCTGATGGATAAGAACAAAGAATGTGCGAAAGAAAACGGAGCCGGTAGTTCAAACACCAAATTCTTAGGAAGGTTTTGCTCTGGATAATAGTTCACAATTATGGTCAGCAGGCCTGACAACATGATTACGAGTGGAATTAAGCCAGCGTACCTAGCTTTCAAGAGAAGCTCTCCTCCAAGCCTTGCATATTGATGACCTGGTTTTAAGGACTGCTAGGACTAAGCTTGTTCTGTACTTGTGCCTTCTTATGAAGCATAGGGATCACTTCTTTGGCGAAGAGCTCCATGGAGCTAAGCACCTTCTTCTGTGGAAGATATCCGAAGGAGAACTCTCCCAGAAAACAGTCCGCACCAGTATCATGGAAGATAGATGCTAGGTGAGATGCGACGGTCTCACAGCTTCCAACTATCACTTTTCGCTCCTTGTCTGAGTCAAAGGTATAGTTAACCAGAGACTCTAAGCGCCTCTTGGCCTCAGGGTCTACATTGATCTTGCTGCTTGTTCCGAACCATATCCTCCAGAATCTTCGGATGTCTTCGGTTGCTTCTTCGAGTGCTTTTCTATCTGTTTCGCTGACGTAGATTATGCTTGAGAAACTTAGGGGAGGACGAGCCAGCTTCTTGTCCGAAGGTTTCCAACTGCTTTTGTATAAGTCAAACATTTCTCTGAGCCTAGCTCTGTAATTATCGAAAGTGGTTAGAGTCGCGATCGCCATATTGTTTTCCGCGGCCCAAGGGATAGGGCCAGGGCCGTTGCACGGATACCATAGAGGCGGGTGCGGCTTCTGAAGAGGAAGAGCTACCGGTACACCCGCATCCACCGACTTATACCACTCTCCCTGATGACTCACTCCGCCTTGGCTCCAAGCCTGTTTCATCAACCCAAAGGCTTCGAGAAGCATCTCCAGCTTTCTACCAGGGTCTACGCCATAGGTCAAGAGTTCTCTTGGCCCTGTGCCGTATCCTAATCCTACCTCCAATCGCCCAGAGGTTAGATGATCGAGCATCGCAACTTCCTCTAGTATTCTAACTGGATGATAGAGAGGAACGACGAGGACAAGAGGACCCAGACGGATGCGTCTTGTTCTCTGGGATGCAGCGGAGATGAAGCAGTTGGGAGACGGAGTTGAATTGAATTCGCCTCGCCCGTGATGCTCAGCTACAAAATAGTAGTCTAAGCCCAGCTTGTCGGCCTGCTCCACCTGTTCAAGATGCTCTTCAAGGATGATGGATGATTCTGCACCTTGTCTACTCATCACATGGTCGAAGACGCCTAACTTGTGCCGACTCTGAGATATTTCCACGAAACAGAAGGGTGATCTTATTAGCTATTTATTATCATTCTTTGTCTGAAACATGACTCGACGTTATTGTCGGAGCGTCAATGTCATGAAAAATAGGTGCAATAGTTGTAGCTAGTCAAGGCAACACCGGCAATAATCGCCCATATTACGGGGGAAGTATTTGGTTTTCGCCTTTTTCATCACACTTTTAGTGCCTTTGTTTTAGAGAAGGTTAGACAGTGGGGGCTGTTAGTTGAAGAG
>JACQRY010000165.1 GCA_016206275.1 Nitrososphaerota archaeon | reverse complement strand
CTTCCTGCAGTGATTAGTCCGCAGCCGGTGGCGAATGTGGTTGTGGCATTAGTCATTGTGTAGCTTTGTCCTCCATACGTCAAGGTCATTTCTGTAACGACGGCATTGGCTGTTCCGACGTTGCGGAGACTGAATGCACCGTAGCCCAAGCCGGTCTCGCATGTGATAGCGGTCCCGGTGCCTCCAAGGGCGCCTGAAGGGAACGTACTCGAAGCGCCGGTTACTTGCGCGGTGTTTGTCTGCGTGCCGAAGAGTCCGAAGACGAAGCCTCCTATGGAGACTCCTGCTACGAGTGTGACTGCGACTAGGATGACTGTGGCTATGACTGGTGAGATACCTCTGCGCGATAGCTTGTGTGTCCGATTGGTAGTCGTCATGCTGACCCTTTATCGACGTTAGTATTTAATTAAGAGTTGTGAAGCCGAAATCAGATGCTGAAATCTATATTACCAATGAATTGCTCCGCGTTTCACCGCAAAGGCGGCCATGAGAATGCACCTGTACAGTTATTATCATCCTAGGTTTCACCATTCTATTTGTGGCTTGAACGCTGGTGTTTAACGCACTTAGAGTAAGATCGCCAATTACTTACAGATTGTCAGCCAATCTTCCTCTTACACTGAATACAAACTCATCCGTAGAGAACGTCAAAGGCTATCGGCTAATCTCTGTATCCTGAATTTCGGGTTTATATTTCCGAGCATCTCGTTGAATTCCTTATCTTCCTTTAGGTTTTGGATCTTACTATCTTCAGTTACCAGAAAGTCGCATCGGTTCATAGCAGATGAAAGGATAAGGCAGTCGATGAAATCACTTAGCATATTTCTGAGCTTGAAGGCTGTGAGTAAGATCGTATCTTCATATATTGTAATCTTTTCTAACTCCTCATCATGGACTATGGCTCTAATGCCTCTCGCCACTCTTTCAGGTGACAGGGCTTCTTCGGCTATGTGTTTCGCGCCCTTGGCCGAGAGTTCGAATATGCTTATGTCACTTATACAGATTTGATGCCCCTTCTGCGTCAGGCTTATGGCTGCATCCTTTGGGATCCCTTTGATGACGATGCCTATTGCCGGTAGGAGATATGTCGTATCTAGTAACAGCCTCAAGACTCTGCCATCCTAGACAGCTCCCTTCTGAATTTATGGAACTCGCTGAGAGTTATTTCGACGGCTGGAGACTCTTTTAACACTTCTTCCAAGCTTGGAACGGGTTCAACCACGAGTCTTCCCCCCTCAACCTTGTAGATGACCTTCATTCCAGCACGAAGGCCTAGTCTTTCTCTAATCTTCTTAGGGGGAAATAGTTCTTCTTTCGAGCCAACTCGACTTTCTGCCATTTTTCTGGTTTACCGAATAAATGCCAATTCTTCGATTTAATAAACGTTATCTCGTTGGGTTCTTGTAACTTGTCGGGAGATGAGTTGATAGTCATACCTGTTTCGTGGTATACCTGATTCTGCAAATCTCCCTAAGAGTTGCAAGAACAAACTAAATTCAGTGCTTTCTAAACTCCTCACTTGGACCCGCCTTGTACAGGAGTGGGCGTAATCCCGTAGATACTCCTCAAACCGCTTCACCTCTACAGTAGATCATCATAACAAAATAAACAACCGAGCCATTGGCATATAGTCATAACCCTTCTCGATGAGCCAGTCAAACACCTCTGCAAGGATCTGAGACCCTCGGAATCGATAGTTATTCTTCTCATCTGTTCCAAACAGAAACCAGCGGCAGTCCTAACTCCACTTACTAGTTAGCTATCAATATAACTACATAAAATAGTAAAAAGAAATGAGCGGTACATCAACCGTGAAGGTAACAAGGCATCGCCAAGTAACCATACCCGCCCATCTTGCGGATACACTTGGCATAAAGGAAGGCGACACACTAGATGCAAGACTCGAAGACCAACATATCGTCCTAAAGAAAACGAAACACAAGCTTCCGAGCTTCAAGATAGGCAGGAGGCTCGGCGACATTGACATAGATAGGCTGATTGAGGAATCGATGAGCGAGATCGCAGGTTGAGCACCAACGAAGCCAGAAATAATCTAGAATCACGCCACATCGAGGCAAAGAAGACATAAAGTCCAGCAAAACTACTAAGAGACCACTACCCTTAACCAAACTCCTCAAGGAAGGCCAATCAACCCACCCCCCACAATAAAACTATTAATTAGATACCTGAATTCATCACCCCCGCCAGAGAAGAATGAAGTACCGAACAATAATCGAACGAGACGACGACGGCATCTACATAGCGAAATGCCCAACTCTACCCGGATGCATCTCCCAAGGAAAAACAAGATCTGAAGCCCTCTCAAACATCAAAGACGCCATACGAGGCTACCTCGCAAGCCTCAAGAAACACAACGAACCCATACCGCCTCCAATCGAAGAAGAACTGGTCGAAGTCGGTGCCTAAGCTCCCCGTCGTTTCAGGCATCAAAGTCGTCAAGGCCCTAAGCAAGATAGGCTATCAAGTAGACCACCACCAAAGCCACCCCCACGGGAACCTACCCCGAACCACTAGAGAACGCCATCAACGAAACAAAAACAGCCAAAAGCAAACCCTGAACCAATAAAACCCCCTAGAGAAGAAGAAAACACACAGGCCTCAAACCTAGACCCGTAACCAAGTAGTAACTTATCGATGAGAAAAAACTAGAGTTTACGGCGCGATTATTATTTGATAGAAACTCATCCCACTAGATGAAGCAAATTATTCGCAGCAACAAAAACATACAGGATGATTCCACCCATCAACCCCATAAGCACGCCTATCTTCGCGGTCCTAATCGCCAAATCCAATCTACCTCCCGAAGGCTTCAGATACGCAATTACGGCAACAGGAAGAAGCGGATAATACTTAACAGCCAAAGCCGCAAGAAACCCTTGGAACCCCCTCCCAAACAAAGCCGCCGCCAACCTGTTCCTCTCAAAGAAACCCGATCTCCACGACATAGCCGAAAGAGTGGTAATTACATCCACAAGGAACAGCAAAACCATGACTGAAGCAGAGATTAGGATCCACTTGTTCACCCGATTAATATCAACGGACTGAACAAACTTCTCATCACTCTCGACCAGCTGCTCATACACTCTACGGATCTTTCCAACAACACCCATCTCTATCCTAATTTCTCCTTGCAATATTTTCCCAGCAGGGTGCCAAGATACTTATATTTTAAGGACAGTGTGTCGCTGCACAGAACAACAACACCCACCAAGAACTTGGTCCCCAAGGACTATTTCCCCCCACCAACACACCCCTATCCGTAAACCAGATTCCAGATGCATAAAGTTCTTAATTAATACCGGAAAATCAGTATCCGCTTTGCCAACCAAAAAAGAATGGTCTAACGAGGCTCAAGACCCAACAACCGGCCAACTACGGGAAACTCTAAGCGAGCTCGCCCAAATATCGGAACTAGAAGAGCTCGAAGTCGGCTACGCACCCAAGCTAGTGAACATCGTGAAATTCCTTCTGTCTGACATAAATCAACCCATTCCTCTGAACCAAATGAGTGTGATACAGTATTTCCGCGATGTTAAAGATGCTTACTTGATGTCAGACGCAGTGATCATAATGACCGATTCTGAAGGAAACATGATCTCTAGACCGCTCCTTCAATTCTCACCAGAAAACATTCTTTCAATAGTCCAGGAGTCCACACCAGAGATCAAACGTCTAGCTG
>JACQRY010000167.1 GCA_016206275.1 Nitrososphaerota archaeon | reverse complement strand
GACAGCGTTTTGAGTGACTCTATGGTTTCGAAGGGTGTCACTATGATTCGTTCTACTTCTTCAGGAGCTTTACTTAGAAGATAGCCTAATTCTTGCTCCGATAGGTTTCGCGGTGAACGGGGGAAGCCGTGTATGAATCCTATGGCATCGGCTCCTGCGTTGACCGCTGCTTCCACATCTTCGAGTCTAGTGAGACCGCAGACCTTGACTTTTACAGCCATTGTCTATGCCTCCACGAAACTTCTGACCGTGGCTTCGATGTTCCCTGATGCCATGATGCTGGAGCCGATGAGGAATCCTTTGACGCCCATCTTCCTGAATTGTTGGAGTTGTTTTGGAGTCTCGAAGCCGCTTTCGCTTATGACAGGCTTACTGGCTTTGCCGTAGGTTTTCATGATGTGTCTGGTGGTTTCGAGGTTGAGTTTCAGGGTCTCTAGGTCGCGGTTGTTTATCCCTATGAGGTCTGCGCTGGTTTCGAGGCTTTTGGAGAAGCCTTTTAGGCTATTGGTTTCGAGGAGGACTTCGAGGCCTTGTTGATGAGCTAGGCTGATCATGTCATCTAATATGTAATCGACCATCTCCTCTTCATAGATTTCATGAATAAGGAGAATGGCATCTGCTCCAGCTCTTCTTGCAGCCTTAATTTGATCCGGATGAACGACAAAGTCTTTCATGAGTAGTGGTATGTTTACGTTTTCTCTGGCTTCCAGAAGGTTGGCTAATGAGCCGTTGAAATGTTTCGGCTGGGTGAGGATCGATAGGGCTACTGCTCCTCCTTTAGCCATCTGCTGCGCCAGCTCTCCTACTCTTCCGGTGTTCCGTATCTGGCCCAGTGATGGAGAAGCGTATTTGACTTCTGCAATAATGGGGGTTTTGGTGGAGGCGAGTAATGCATGTCTGAGACTTATGGGTGTATGCTCTAGTGTAGTGTGGTTGTCATAGAAGCCTTCTGCCACTGTTTGCTTGGTTTCTTCCACTATGTGGTGCAGGAAACTAGTGTTTTGACTCAAACTCTTCAATCTTAGTGATGTCTCCTCCAGAGTGTTTGACGAGTTCTCTCAGCTTCGCGTAGGCCGCCCCGCTTTGGATGGCATCTCTTGCTGCTTCGACACCTTCTTTGAAGGTGTCTGCTCTGCCTGCTACGACTAGGGCTGCTGCAGAGTTGGCCAGGAGCATGTTGGTCTTCGGGTCGCTTCCTGCCTTGGAGTTGTAGAGCAAGTTTAGGGTGGTGGAGGCATTTTCTTGTGGGGTCGAGCCTAGGAGATCTTCGATCTTGGCTCTAGGGATGCCGAAGTCTGATGAGTCAAGCCGGTATGTCTTGACAGCTCCGTCTGCGAGCTCGGTGACAATCGTTTTTTCCGTGGTTGATATTTCATCTACTCCATCTGACCCGTGGACGATCATGACTCTTTCTGAGCCTAGTAGCCTTAGAGTATGAGCCATGCGTTCACCTACTGATTGATCGTAGACGCCTATGAGTTGACAAGGTGCGTTGGCAGGGTTGGTCATGGGGCCTAGAATGTTGAAGACTGTTCTGATCCCAATTTCTTTCCTGGGGCCTGCAGCGTTCTTCATGGCAGGGTGGAATATTGGTGCGAACATGAAGCCTATGCCTGCCTCCTCTATGGACTTCTCCACTGTTTTGGGAGCTGTCTCTACATTGACACCTAGTGCCTGAAGCAAGTCCGCACTGCCGCATATTCCTGTAACGGATCTTCCGCCGTGTTTGGCGACAGGGACTCCTGAGCCTGCTACTACTAATGCTGCTACGGTGCTGACGTTGAAGGTTTTCACTTGGTCGCCTCCTGTTCCGCAGGTATCTACGAGGCGCCCTTGGATTCTTGGGTGTATTCTTTGGCTGAAGTCTCTCATGACCTTGGCGAAGGAGGCGAGTTCTTCGGCTGTTTCTCCTTTGGCTCTTAGTGCGACTAGGAAGGCTCCGATTTGGGCTGGTGTGGCTTCTCCTTTCATAATTTCCTGCATGGCTCCAGATGCTTCTGTAGAGGATAGTGATTGCCCGTTTAGGAGGTTCTGTATTGCTTCTTTGATCAAGTTGCTCATTCACCATCCAAGAAATTCTTGATCATCTTCATGCCTTCTCGGGTCGCTATGGACTCTGGGTGGAATTGTACTCCTTCCACTGGGTGCTCTTTGTGACGTATCCCCATGATTTCTCCGTCATCAGGTGTGTAGGCGGTGATCTGAAGTTCCTTTGGCAGGGTGTTCCGATCTGCTGCTAGCGAGTGGTAGCGTGTCGCTTCTAGTGGGTTGTGTACTCCTTTGAAGACGGTTTTGCCGTCGTGTTGGATGACGCTTGTTTTTCCGTGCATCAGTTTTTTCGCTTTGATTATTGTGGCGCCGTAGGCGTAGGCTATTCCTTGGTGTCCCAGGCAGACTCCGAGAATGGGTGTTTTCTGGCCCATGTGTTTTATTATTTGGAGGCAGACGCCGAAGTATTTCGGGTCTTCGGGGGTGCCTGGTCCTGGGGAGATTATTATTCGGCTGGGGTTGAGTTTCTGGGCTGTTTGGAGGGTCAGATCATCGTTTCTGTAGACTAATGGTTTGGCGCCGAGTTCGCCTACGTATTGGACTAGGTTGTAGACGAAGGAGTCGTAGTTGTCTATTACGAGAACTTTCATCTCCGCTTCCTCCCAGCTACTTCTAGTGCTCTAATCAGGGCTGCAGCCTTCCTCTCAGTCTCCTCGTATTCTCGTTCGGGGATGGAGTCAGCGACTATGCCTGCGCCTGCTTGTATGCTCACTGTGTCCCCTGATGATACTAGTGTTCTGATGGTGATGGCGAAGTCAGCGTCTCCCGTGGAGGAGAAGTATCCTACTGCTCCAGCATAGGGTCCTCTTGCTGAGGGCTCTAGTTCATCTATGATCTCCATGGCTCTGACCTTGGGTGCTCCTGAGACTGTTCCTGCTGGGAAGACCGCTCGCATTGCGTCGAAGGCGTCTCTTCCTTCTCCTAGTTGGGCTGTTACTCTGGAGACTATGTGCTGGACGTGGCTGAACCGTTGGATGGTCATAAAGTCGTCTACTCTGACGGTTCCGAAGCGGCCTACTCTTCCGACATCGTTTCTGGCGAGGTCGACTAGCATTAGATGCTCTGCTCTTTCCTTGGGGTCGTTTAGGAGCTCTTTGGCTAGTTTCTGGTTTTCGGCTTCGTTGTCTGATGCTGGTCGTGTTCCTGCAATGGGGAAGGTTTCTACGGTGTTGTTTTCTACTCTGACTAGCATTTCTGGGCTTGAGCCGATGATTTCTTTTTCGTCTTGGCTGAGGAAGTACATGTATGGAGAGGGGTTTATGGTTCTTAGAGCTTTGTAGAAGGATGCTAGGTCTCCTTTGGTTTTGAGGTCTATTCTTCTTGAGAGGACGACTTGGAAGATGTCTCCTTCTGTGATGTATTCTTTGGCTTTCGTTACGGCTTCCTCGAATCTGGTCTTCGTTATGTTGGGTTTTGCTTCCGATGCTAGGAGTTCGCCGTTGCTATCTGGGTGCTTGATTTTTTCTTCCAGTTCACCTAGTCTGTCTTTTCCTAGGGTGAAGTAGTGGGCTGTGTTTGATTTGTGGTCGAGTATGATTCCGTCTTCATAGATGCCGAACGCTAGGTCGGGGAACTGTGTGTGGTTGTGGTTTAGCTGGATTTTTTCGAAGTATTTTATTGCCTCGTAGGAGATGTATCCCACTGCTCCTCCTGCGAATCTCGGCATATTATCGTGTTTCTTTGCTTTAGGAATGAGTGATCGAAGGAGTTTGAACGGGTCTTCTGCGTTTGGTATGATCGATCTTTGGTCGCTGCTTTTGATGACTGCCTCTGTGTTTCTGATGGTCACTGTGATGGTGGGGTCGAATCCCATGAAAGAGTATTCGGCAAGCTTTCTTGGCCCTGTTACAGATTCTAGGAGAAATGTTGCAGGGTAGTTTTTTCGCAGGTTAAGGTAAATGTCTAGTGGTGTGATGTCTACTCTAAGCTTTTTGAGGGTGACAGTTCTGGGCGCCTTCGTTTCTGTCAGGTCTCGGGCGGCGCCAAAGTAAATCACTCATCTGTTTTCTTCTCCGTTCTGACACACAGGCACCTTCCAGAGCATATATAAGCATTTATGCACATTTTTGTGCACCGTCGCTTTATTGTGGTGTCGCGTTTGGGTGTCTAATTCTAGGTGGTAAGTTCTGAACCAGTTGGCGACACTCTAAGTGTGGCTATTC
>JACQRY010000164.1 GCA_016206275.1 Nitrososphaerota archaeon | reverse complement strand
GAGTAGAGCTGATGTGTAAACCATTATTTCACCAATGTTAAAGTAGCCGCCAGTCGCGGCCACATAGGCACTCAAAGACATTGTTGCTGCAGTCACAAATGCTGTAAAGACTGCTGCACCCGCTACGTCACTTCTCTTAAGCAACGAAGAGCACTGGTTTTCTAGAAATCGACGCATCATATATAAGTTGAAGCCTACACATTGGTAGCAGCGCTGCACCGAATTACAGAGAGAGGAGGAAAAGGTAATTGAAACTCTCGGCACTATCCCCTAAAGACCCTGCCTAGAAAAGCGTAACAGAGCCACTGACGATGAGGGGTGTGACCTCTTGAACTCTAGACAACTCATCCTGTATGATCCCCTCGACGTCGCCGCGGATATTGCTGATCGCTACATCCTCCTCAAGCTTGAGGGCGACACTTGCAACCTGGGGGTCACTGATCGGGGCGCCTATTCGGCTGAGTAGACGGACATAAGTCTCCCTAATGCCAGGAACCTCGCGCTGCACCCTGTCGGCCATTCGCTGAGCGAGAACATTGAAGATCTTCCCCGTGTGGTTCACAGGATTCTTTCCTGCAGCAGCCTCCATAGAATACTGCCTCATAGGAGAGATCAAGCCGTTAGGCCGATTGCCTCTACCGGTATTCCCATCATCCCCCATTTCAGCAGAGGTGCCTGTGACGGTCAGATAATAGACTCCTTTGCCATAGTTATCGCCTGAATTGATACGAACAGTAACGTCCATGTTCGTGGCTTTAGACGATTCATCCTCGATTCTCTTCTTCACCTGCTCCACCACGCTTTCATAATGCGAATTGTCTGGAACAAGGGGGCTTACCATCGCTGCTGCAACAGTCAGGTTGATGGTCCTCGCTCTTCTCAACGCCATCACTTTGATATCTTCACCTATTTCAGTAAACGACTCTTTGAATTTAGAAGAGTTCAGAAGCTTCTCGGTTTCAAGTACAAGTAGTTCGGTGACAGTGAGGGGAGCATATGCCACCCCGATAGAAGTATCGTTGGACAGAGGCACGCCCTCTGAACCGTAAAAGACGGATCTCAGGTCAGCTGAACCTTGCTTGATCTTATTGTCAACGACCACGTGCTTTTCTGGATCGAGAAAACGCATGTTAGAACGAATGAATTCTTTTATAGCATCGGTCGCAATCTTCCCTATGGGGATAGTGCCAACCTTTCCGTCTTTCAAAACGTTGGCAGTTGCGCGCCCAGCAACGACCATGTAAATGGGGTCAAGAATTTGGCCACCTCCGAAAGCTGGTTTTGAACTACCTCCGACCAGAAGACCCTTGTCGACATTGTGATGTTGGATCACGTTGTACTCTTTGAGATAGTAAGCGCATAGGGCGCGGGAAACAGCTTCTGAGGCTCCATCGATCAAGCTATCAGGGTGACCCTTACCTTTTCTTTCAACTATCTCAATATCTAGATCGTTGACGGATTGGTCAAGAAGTTGCTCAACATGAATGGATTTCTGAGCCATCCTGCTCACATTTCTCTAAATGGTATCTTCGATCTTTATGAAAAGGACGTTGTTTCCTCGTATCACAATCTTACCGAAGTTGGCTACCACACTTCCTGAGCTGTATTCAGACGCGTCTGAAAGTATCACGTTCATGTAGGGATCTATATTGTTCATACGGCCATGATACTCAACATCGTTCTTCAGTCTTATCGTGACATGTTTGCTTATCGATTTCTGTAGAATCGTCAAAGGCTTCTTAACCGCTTGTGACAACGCTTCGTCGCCGCTACTGGTCTCATCACGCTTCTAACCCAGCATAAAAAGATTCCTAGACAACTTTTCAATAATTCAGCGAGATAAACCAACAGGAAAATACTCTGCTTCTATTCGCAGGATCTCGTCTATGCTCATCGCAGTGCTATAATCTTCGAGGGGATCGTGGTTAAGATCGAGGAAAGTTGGGCCCCATTTGAATAGTGAGAGTAGTTTCTTGCTTTCCTCCCAGAAGCCTCCGATACATAATGCTGCCGCCAATGCTTCCACTGAGCTTAGGACTGATCTATGACCGAAGTTTACCGGATTAGCAGCTAAGAGAATTGGGAGCCTCTTATTCACTCCCCAGAAGCGTCTTGCGAAAACCTGGTCTGCTCTTCGCCAAGAGCAGTCAATAGCAACCAGTTTTCGCATGCCATGTGCGTCCGCGGGTAGAAGAACTTCTTCGACTGATGGATTAAGAATAAGAGACCCCCTAGGAATCCCTCGAGGATTGTAAACGGGTGTAGCTAACCTGAAGCGGCTGATCTTTCTAGAAGTGCATTTTTTGGGATCGTCCTGGCACATTAAGTAGACATAGATTATGGGTGCCGTTTTGCGCTGCTCTTTTTCTTGTGTTGGCAAGTGTCCACCAGGTTTAGGGATGGAGTTAGGGTATGATAGGATCATAATAATAGCTGCTGTTTAAGGTCTTACACTTGTCGCAACAAAGGTTAAATGAACGTTTCAGGGGCGTGGCTTCGCAAGGCTTCGAAGATGATTGCGAATAAATATTCCGAGAATATTATTAGCGATTATCCTTAATACTTTTCGCGGCGAAATGAGTTATGCTTGCAATCTTTGATATTGAAGGGGTTTTGGTGGACGGAGAATTCTTACCTGAGATAGCTGGGAGACTCGGAAAGAAAGAGCAGGTTCTTGAACTTACCCTGAAGGGCATCAGAGGTGAGATTGACTGGGAGACTGGTCTTGACATGAGGATAGATGCAATCAAAGGTGCAGGTTATGATGAATGCGTGGAAGTCGCCAAGAATCTTTCACTCATGAAGGGGGCTCCTAACTTAATCAACGCGTTGAAGCGTGAAGGTTGGCGGCTGGTTGCTGTTTCAGGCGGATTTTCTCTTTTGGCGGATAGGGTGAAGGCGGAGCTCGGAATAGATTTTGTGTTTTCAAACCAGCTGGTCTTTGAAGACGGTAAACTGGAAGGTGTGAAACTGAATGTTAAGGCCAACAAGGCTGAGGCATTAGCCAACCTGATAGAGACATTAGGCGAGCCCAAGGGAAAGACCATGGCGGTTGTAGACGGAGCAAACGACTTGAAACTCTTTGAAATAGCTGGAATAAGAATCGCTTTCAATGCTCAACCCATAGTTCAAAGCCGAGCGGATCATATCATAAAGGAGAAGGATTTGGCGAGGGTTCTCGATGTTCTTCGTATCCCTGTCCTTCCAAGGACTGCTTCGCGCAAGTAAGAATGTCCTTAATGTTCGATTGCTTCAATGGTTGGAGTATTCAGCTTGAGCCAAGCTAAGGCCTCTGCAAATACCAAGGCGGCTTCAAAAGTGGTGAGAACCGGTATGCCCAGTTCGACTGCTTTTCTGCGTATCTGGTATTCATCTTCAAGCATTTCTACGAACTTCTCTAGGGCCGTCGTGGAGGGGATGTTGACTATCAGGTCGAGTTTGCCCTCAGTCAAATAATCCTTGAGGTTGGGTGTCCTGCTCGGCTCACTGAGCTTGTACAGGCTTGTTACATCGTTGACACCGTTTTCCTTGAGGAAGTCTGACGTATGCTCTGTGGCGAAGATCTTGAGGCCCAATTCCTTAAACTTGAACACCACAGGTAGAATCTGTTTCTTAAGCTCCATTCCACCTACAGTGATGAGAACATTACTCCCCTCCTTAGGAAGATTGTATCCTCCAGCCACCATTGCCTTCAGCAAAGCGTCATAATATGACTCGCCGAAGCAAGCAACTTCACCAGTCGATTGCATTTCCACTCCGAGATGCAGATCTGCCCCTTCCAGCTGCATGAAGGAGAATTGAGGCACCTTCACTCCAACTCTTATGGGGGTCCACTTCTTCTTCGCATAGTGAGCAATGTTTCCTCCTGAAATCGCGCTCGCAGCGATCTTCATCAAATTCATCCCCGTAACTTTGGAGACAAAGGGCATCGAACGGGAAGCCCTAAGGTTACATTCAATCACGTGCACTCGATCGTTCTTGACCAAGAACTGAATATTGAATGGACCTTTGATGTTCAGAGACCGGGCGATTCTCGCAGCGTAGTCTTCCATCACACCTTGAATATGAGCATCTATTTTCTGCGGAGGTATGATCATCGTTGCGTCTCCTGAGTGGACTCCTGCCTTCTCCAGGTGCTCTATGACGGCGCCAATGTAGGTATTGTAACCATCGCTAACGGCGTCTACTTCAAGCTCCATAGCGTCGACGATGAACTTGCTTATCACGACGGGATACTCAGGGGTGACCATTGCTGCGTTGGCGAGGAACTGCTCGAGCTGAGAACTGGTCCATACAACCCTCATTGCCGCTCCACTCAAGACGTATGAAGGTCTGACTAGGACTGGGTATCCTACTTTTCTTGAGAAAATATTGGCGTCTTCCAGTGAGGTGAATGCTCTCCAAGGGGGCTGAGGAATGCCCAATTCGTCTAGGAGCTGGCTGAACTTGGATCGATCTTCCGCGCGATCTATGTT
>JACQRY010000163.1 GCA_016206275.1 Nitrososphaerota archaeon | reverse complement strand
TAGCAGCCAGAATCACGCAATCCTCTTTGTAAGCCCAACGATTCAGCCAGAAGTATTGAGTCTGACTTTGAACATACGTCGTTTGGCTGCAAGATAGACTGCGATCAAGCCGTTTACTAGAAGCGATAGAACGACCCCTGAAGCCTCTTGAACTCCTGTTATGAAACCTAGTGTCGAAAAGACGACGTTAATGATTACTGCAGCGAGCATGATCCAGAAACCTAGGGGCTGTAGGCTTCTTAGTTTGAATCCTGCAGCTATTTGTAGCATCCCTGTGCCAATCGCTACGGCGATAAGAAGAGGAAGACTAGGCTGCACACTTTTGACGAACGGTGATGAGATAGCACCCAAGACCCCGATGAAGACAAGGAAGCCTCCCCAGAGCACTGAAAGAGTCGAGATAAAAGCTACTGCTTTAGGAGGACGAACAGGGTAACTTGCAGCCATGCCAATTAAGATTCTCCTCTGACATGGCTTTATGTATTCTGAGATCGGGCTGCTACACAGGAAGATTCATCTACAATGACAAGCCGAGGTTGATTAGGGCAAAGCGAGATCTGGGATGCGTCAGCGTGGTAAGATACTAGTCGCAGCTACCGTGGCGATTGCAGTGGTTCTTGCAATAGCTTTCTTTGTTACGCCTAGGCCTGGAGAGCCAGAGGAACAATTAGTCGATAACAGGTACTGCGGGTCTGGTGTCGCCAACTCCAATCAATATGTGCGGGAGCATCTGATACCCATCCCTTGCTCCCAACCTCTCGGTATAACCATCGATCCGCAGGGAAACATCTGGCTAGCTTTGCTTGGCGAAGGCAGAATCGCTCGCTTCAATCCTGTAGACAACATCTTTACTGACTTCAAGATCCCTTTCGCTGAAGATGAGGAAACCCAGATCTGGGGAATGAGTCTTGACAGATCAGGAAAACTCTGGTTTACAGATATGGCCAGCAACGCGATATGGAGGTTCGACCCCTCTGCAAAGAACTTCGAGAAATTTTTGATTCCTACTGAGGATAGCTTCCCTGTCCAAATCTATATCGATCAAGATCAAACCGTATGGTTCACCGAAGCCTTGGGTAATAAGTTGGGGAAGATCAACCCAAGCCAAGTCAAAGCGGGAACCTCAGACGGAATAGAAGAGCTCACCCCGCCCGAGAAACTGGAGACTTTAGGCGGATTAGCCGGTGATTCAAAGGGAAGAATATGGTTCACCATGCTTACTTTCCCCTTCGCGGGAAAAGCCGGATACTATGATACAGCTGCGAACAGCTTCCGCATCTTCAATCTTCCCCCTCAAATCAGGTCTCCTGTTGGAATAGTCTTCGACCCCTCTGGAAGAGCATTGATCCTAGATCATGGAAGCGGCTTCTTCGCCCTATTTGATCCCGCGAATAATATCACCAATGTTTATACCACTTCAACAAGCACCACTAAGCTTCCTGTTTCCCTCCCATACTGGGCCTACACGGATCAGAAGGGCAGGATCTGGTTCAACCAGCATCAAAGCAATAGAATATCATATTTTGACCCTGCTTCGAACCAGCTGGTAGAGTATGATGTGCCAACCGCTAACCCAGAGTGGGGAGGCATCGCCAACGCTCTGCAACTGGCTGTTGCGCCTGACGGAAAAATATGGTTCACAGAATGGACCGAAAACAAGATCGGCGTGATTAATCCGAATATCCCTGTTCCCTTCGATGTATCACTCCACCAACAAGCAGTGAGGATTGCGCAAGGAAACTCAATCCAGCTAGGTGTCACAATTTCCAAGCAGGATCAGAGTATTGAGCCCGAGACCCGTGTTGCCGGAACCTTCTCCATCACTGGACGTCTTGTCAATATGACGGCTTCCTTTGAACCGAGTCAAGCTCTATCAGGAGACACTAGAACTGAATATCAGTTGCGCCTCACAGCCCCTGAAACAGTGCAGGAAGGCAATTACACCTTGATGATAGGAGCATCTTATGGAGGGGTGACCAGACTAGTGCCACTGGACGTAACGGTGGACAAGGATTAGACTAAGCTGGAACATATTTAGGTCCAATAATGCTTCTAGCTAGGAGGTAGCGCATCACGTTTTGGGCACCTTCGGCTCCTACTAGATAGGCTACGCGCCGAGTAACCCTCTGTGGAAAGGCAATTCTTTGAAGAAGGACATACCCCCATGCCACTTCATAACCTCTTGAAACACTTGGAAGGCTACTTCAGAAGCCTTCATCTTGGCGCATGAAGAAGCGACTGTAATGTCATTTACACCGACAGTAGGAGCCTTCCTAAGATGGTGGCGGTCGGCAAGCCAAGCAGCTTTGTAGCATAAGGGCTTAGCAGCCTCTAGCTTCGCGTAAAGCTCTGCAAACCTGAAGTTTACACCTTGATATGACGCCAAGGGTTTGTCCTTGACATTTTTATTCTTCAGCCACTCTGAGCCTCGGTCGAGGCCACTTAGCAGCTCCAATGCTCGCAGCCCCCCTAGGCATCTTGCGAGATTGAAACCCTCTAAAGCGACGAAAGCATGCTTTGAACTAACATAAGGGTTTCAAACATGATCAAACATCGGCGATCATCGACGTGCTTAATACAAACATGATGCGATCAGATAACATATCAGCCATGCAAAGTAATTCCAGCAGTCCCGTAATGCTCTATGATGATTACTGTGCTCTCTGCACCCAGCTCGCTAAGGCTTCGGCGAAATGGTCCAAGTCTTGGATAAGAATCCTAGGTCACTCAACGTCTGAAGCCGAGAAAATCAAGAGCAAGTTTTTCGCTGAAACCGATCATCCGGAGGAGTTTTTCTGGCTTATTCGTGGCAATACTGGTTATGGTGGGAGAAGCGGCGTAATCCCTTTGTTAACGGAGATTCTTAGAGGAAGGCTGGTGCGATAAGGATGAAGAGTGCGTCATGCATAAACCTCCCAATAGTTTTGAGGAGACTTGTCAGGACTCTTGCTCACGGAAGAGTCGTTCATAAAATACAGATTAGGGATACTGATGTCCTTATATCAATGAAAAAGTAGATCATTAGAAACTCTTGGGGAATAGAGCAAGTATTGCTAGTCGTTGAGACTGTCTTTGCTAGTATCATCGAGACCATGAGGCTGATGGTCAACACCCTTGGACCACTCGGACTCTTCTCAGCCATGGTGATACAGGCGGTAATAGCCCCGATCCCTTCGGATCTGTTGGTTGTATCCTCGGTAGCCTTAGGGATAGATCGAGTTGCAGTTGTAGTTGCTGCTTCCGCAGGCTCAACAGTTGGAGGGGTGGTGGCCTTTTACATTTCTAGGAAAGGGGGCAAGAAGCTGGCATTCAAGTTAGGCGGTGGAAGAGTTTTAGGGCGTTTTGAGAGATGGTTTGAGCGGTACGGTGACTATTTCCTCGTCTTTGGTAGGGCGGCACCGTTTATGTCAAGTGACGCAATATCCTATGCAGCAGGCTTTACCGCCATTACTGTTCAGCGCTTCGTGATCCTATCTTTTGTCGGAGCCGTCCTGAGAGTAATGATACTGGTAGCCATAGGAG